>NZ_BPLI01000061.1:0-23356 GCF_019656175.1 Bacillus sp. BML-BC051 | reverse complement strand
CCCGCGATAAGAGCGGTATTTAGTGATTCTTACCAACGATTTTAACCCTAATTGATTCATTAAGCGAAGGACGGTTTTGTGGTTAATGGTATAGCCCTGATTACGTAATTCAAGTGTGATACGCCTATAGCCATATCGCCCTTGGTGTTCCTGAAAAATCTGCTTAATACTTTCTTTAACCTCGTTATATTTATCTTCACGACTCATTTGTTTCACCCAGTAATAATATGTACTACGAGCCATTTCAGCCGCTTTAATCAAGTCGATAATTTTATATTCATGCCTTAACTCATATATTATGTGTGCTTTGTCTTTTTCAGAGATTGTTGTTTTTGTTGAATTAAGGCGTGTAACTTTTTTAAATAAGCATTTTCCATGCGTAAGTATTCAATTTCTTTTTGTAAATCATTTTGAGAGTTAATATTTTGTTTTTTCTTAGGTGCAATAGCCTGTTTCTTCTTCACAGTGGAGTACCCCTTACTTGTTTTACGAAGAGCATCTATCCCCTGTGATTCTAGCATTGATCGCCACTTCCTAACGGTACGAGGAGATGGAACGTTGAACATAGCGGCCGCTTGTAGGGGCGAAGCTCCTGTATTGTTCATAAAATTCAATACTTCCATTTTAAACTGAATGTCATACCTTGTACATTTAGAGTTTAAGGACTCTATTCCTTGTTCTCTAGTACGTGCCACCCACTCTTTTAATAACGATATACTGACTTGATATTTTTTGGCAGTCACTTTAAAAGAATCATTTGTATTTAAATAATGTTCAACGGCATTTCTTTTTAATTCGAATTTATATTTTCTAGACATAATAAAACCGCACCTCCAATTGTTAGTTATTTGTCTAACAAATTGGGTGCGGTTCAAATGCCTGCAAGCGTGTGAAGGGCGGTTCTAAGAAAAAATAAACTTTTTAGCAACTAGCCACCTTGCGGTAACAGTTACATAAGGCGAGATGTTGGAGCATCTCGTCTTCTTTAGTTTATGCAAAAACTATTGTTATAATACTTCTACACTTATTATAACATCAACTATTGTACATGTCATGCAGATTTATCCGCGATAGTTGATAAAAAAGACATTATTATTAAAACGAAATCAATTTTGTTCCTGTTTCAAAATACTTTGCAGGAGCATAACTTGTCCCATTTCGATCTTGAAATTCATTTCCAACATATATTGATACTATCATTGCGATTACTCCAATAAAAATCACTCGTCTCACACGCTGCTTTTTCTTTTTATCCACTCAAAATTCCCCTTTCTATGAAAAAAGGCACACCCCATTAAGGGGTGTGCCTTTGGTTTATCCATTCAGCTACTAGTTCAAGAAGGATTATATACTTTTGTCGATTCAAGTCATTATACAATACTATTTATCTAATTTCTATTCTTCATATAGTACCAATTTGATAAATCAGTAATAATATTTTCCTTTCCAACCCAATTCCAACCTGGTGTTTGCACAGGGAATGGAAGATCCGCAAGCACCCTTCTCTTTTTAAAATCATCGTACGCAACACCTTTAATTTCCACTTCATCTGTCAGGCACAAACTCATTTCATTCACACCTGCTGGGTTTGTTTCAACATTGAACGAATATTTTCCATCTTTTGTTTTTAATGGCGCATACCATTTTCGTTGGCCATCAATAATTTTTTCCTTACCATCCCAATATAAAGACTTAGTTGGTCTTTTACTATCAAAGACATGTCCTGTTACTTCAGACAAATACATATTTTTAGGTAGGAATTTAGATGTTAAGCCATTATTAGAAACACTCTCTAAATCATAAGCTGTTTTTAGTCCTTCATCTGCAAATGGATACTGTGCCGTTGCTTTTGTAAATACACCTGGATAATTGGTATTCCAATCATTTTTGTATTTCCCATTAACTTCATAAGAAAAACCATACCCCGCATGGAGCTTAGATGGTTCTAAATTATCAATACTTCCACTTAATGTTTCATAGAACATTTCTCCCACTGTGTCCTCTTTTGACACACGTTCACTTACTGTTTCTACCACACCTTTTACACTCGTTACTCCGCACATTCCTTTTTCATGAGATGGTGAATAGATAGCTGTTTTAATAGGATTATTTTTGTATGTGGTTTCTTCTATATCTAATCGGTTACCAGCAGGGTTAATTTCTGCCTGAATTGTTCCTTTCCCCTTATGTTGCCAGCCAAGGTTCAAGGTTTTCTTTTCTCCCTCAGTTAACCTTACCTTTTGTGTTGCTACTTGTTGTCCGTTATGCTTGAGCACGACTACCGTTTCAGGATTTGCATACTTCGCTTCTAGCGCATCTAACTTTTTAATTTTATTTTTCTCTTTTTCTAACTTCTGCCTTGCTGTATCTAACCTACTTGCTGCACTATCCAATCTATTTTCTTCCCAAGAGCAGTCTCTATCGTAATAGTGATGGTTTCCTTCTGCATCTACCTCATGAATTGGATTACGACGGCAATAACTAAGACTAGATTGCGCACTATCTCTATCGGATTCAGAACTATTTACCGCTTGCTCGGACTTATTAATATTGTTATTTACCTTTGCTCTATATTGGTCACGTTCGGGTTTAAAATTATCACGTGATACATCTATTCTTGTTTTTATATTCTTTCCTTCTCTTGCTGTTTCTCCTTCAATTCGGTCAGCAGAGAAATCGATTTTATATTTAAAATCATCTTCATCACCTGGATCTGGATTAGGGGTTACTTCTGTACCACAGTTACCATTTATGGTGAAATCAACAGTTTTCTCATTTGATTCCCTTTGAACAGCATCAATGGCTTTAATTTTCGCAGTATATCGGCCACACATTTGTGGCTGCCACTTTAGTTCTTCTGACTTAAATTGCCCTGCATCACCTTCATTTGGTTTTTGATTATCTTTTTGCGGAGTTGAACGCAGATAATTTTCTTGATGATACACGGTTTCGCCATCTTTTGTAATATCTAACATCCATTTAACTCGGTTCCGTTCTCCGGCAGCTTTTTGATAAGGGTTTATTGTTGTTCCATTAGGATCTCGGTCATTGTATCCTTTATTTTTACTTACATATTCAAAACCGTTAAATGTAAATTTTACGGGTATATCTTTTTTCCCACTCGTAGCTTTAAAATCTTTTATTTGAGGTTTACTTGTGCGTACATACCACAAGCTATACCTATTCACGTCATTTACACCACCAGCCCCTGCATATCCGCCAGAAAGATAAGCAATGTCTCTAATCCAATAGAACTCTCCATAAGATTTATCTGAAAACCCATTTTTAATCCTATGTGGAATTAAGTTTCTTAAAACGAATTCAGGGTTACCCCAATATTTACTTGCAATTATATCGTTTGTAATTCTCTCTATTTCGGTTACCATTCTATCTCCCACTACAACTGAAGGGTTAATGTAGCCTTCAGTTGATATACGCACATAAGGTTCTGAATGGTCTTCATTTTGGATAAGGTTTTCCCTTGAATTCCCCCAATTAAAAGAACCATTATAAACAGCAGGAAAATGTAAATCCGCTTTATAATCGAACTCTTTTGTTTTATAACCACTTCCTGGTCTAAGTAGCTTCCCATTCAATTGTAATTCAGGTGATTTTAAAGACGTGTCTTCATTCCCATTATAAAATGGAATATCCCCATTATTTGCACTTGCTACTGATGGCCATACCAACATCACTGAAACACACGTTAATAGTATATTTTTTCGCAGTCTCATAACCTCACTCCTTTTAACATAAAAAAAGGACACACCCGTACCTTGGTAGGTACGTAAGGTGTGTCCTTTACGTAAATAAATTGTATATTAGTTAATTATTATATTACATCTTTAAATGTATCAAATGTAGCTTTAAAATGCAATAATATTATACACGCACTTGAATGTACATCATATGATCAGCTGTAGAGTGCCCTACACGAACTTTATAATTTCCTTTTTCATAGTTATTAATTTCTTGAGCATCTACAGTTTCCTGAATTTCTTTATCTAGAACTAAATCTGAATTTAACATAGTAGTCCACTTTTTAGCTAACTCAATAGTTGCTTCGTTATTATCTAGGAAAATAATTTTAAAATCATTTTCACTTACCGCATCAATATAAACTTGTGCACCAATTGTACCTGCTGGTAAGTACATATTTTTATCAACCAGTCTAATTGTTCCATTTATATCTGCATACTTAAGGTTAGTACCATATTTACTATTCACACTCTTAATAAGATTTTGCGCTTCTGTAGAAATGGATTTTTGAGCAATCGGGTTTTTCATAGCGTTTGGATTATACGTAACTTCCTCTGTAACTAAACCTTTATCTATACTTGATGGTAAATTTGTATCTGGTTTTTCTTCTGGTTTTGTTTCAGGTTTTGGGTCTGGCTTCACTTCTGGTTTTGTCTCTTTTTCTACTGCATTAATAGAGTTATATAAGAACTGGCTATATTGTTCACGAGTTACATGTGCATATGGTGAATACATTTTACCTCCTGTACCAATAGTAACGCCATTTTCTTCTAATGCACTAATTGCTTTTAATGCCCATGAGTTTTTATCAACATCAGTAAAGGAAGTTGTCTTAGTAGCTTTGAACTTGAAAGCATTTGTAAGTACTTGCGCCATTTGTTCACGAGTTAAGACATCATCTGGACCGAATTTCCCTTCACCATAACCATTTACTAGACCTGCTTTAGCAAGTGCTCTAATTTCTTTTTCAAACATGTGTCCTCTAATATCTGTAAATGGATTTTTGAAGCTAGCATCTGCATCTGCTGGTTTAACGTACATATAAATCATACGAGCAACTTGCCCACGAGTTACATTGTCACCAAAACCAAAGATATTATTTCCGTATCCTTGTACTACTTTACGATTTGTTAAATCATAAATTGCTTTTGTAGACCAGTGATTTGCTGGAACATCACTGAATTTTAATGAGTCTGTGTTATCAGCCTTAGCAGTAAATGCTCCTGCTCCTAGTAATGATGTACCCATAATTGTTAATGCTGTTGCTGTTTTTAAAAATTTGTTAGCCATTGTTTGTTCCTCCAAGTATATTAGTTTTTTAATAGATTCCTTTATTGTATCGAATTTAAATATAAAATCCAGATACTTTAACATATAAATTTATAAATTAGCGTTTTTTTATAACCGCTGTTCTATATGGAAAATATTACCATATAAAAATAGGCTTGTAAAGTATTTTTATATATTTATTTATAAATATTTATTTCTAGTAAAAAAACTACACTTTTCAGTATAGTTTTTAACTCTTTATATATATTGATATTCTCAACGGAAATAGATTTGTCCCATTCCATCTTTGTTAGCCCATATTGGTGCTTTCACACTATCAATCCCTATCATTTTAAAAATAAAGAAGTGATGTTCAGCTTTTATCTTAAAATTTAACGGCTGATTATGATCCACGCGCCCTTTAGTATATTCATATTTCCATCCATCCATATTCTGCTCTTTCATTTTCTTCTCTATATCAGGAATTAGATTTACGTTTTTTCCTTCATATGTGTACTGAAAACCACCTGTTTGTTCTGCTAACTCTACTGTACTAGAAGCAAAATCATGTGCTTTTACTAACTGCATTCCATACAGTACACCTTCTGGTATAAGAGTTATCAATAATAAAGAAAGCGTTAGAAAAAGCGCTGTTGTTACTGTATTTTGCATTTCTTACACACCTACTTTTTCTTATTTATTTCACGTTTCCTCCAGCTTTCTTGTTGTCAGAATCTGCTTCATAAATAAATATGTGTCTTGCGTTACTCTTAATGTTACCTTTCTTTTCATCAAATTGTTTCGTATAACTAGCAGCTTCCGCTTCTCCTTCAACCGCAATCATTGCAGGTTGCTCTTGTACAGCATGTACAGAAAACTCTCGTTTTGATGCAGGATCCTTAAATGTTGCATTTTGTTTATAAGACTTTTCAAATTCTTTCTTTGCGATACCTGGTTCAATAGCAATTTCTTCTTGCGCTCGTAAAACACCTACTTTTACGGCTTTATCCATTGCTGTACTTCCAGCGCGTTCTGATGCAGACTTATTATCTGTGTGTGTTGTATCTCCAATAATCATATCTGTCATTAAGAATAAACAGCCAACAAATAATAATATTGAGGCGGCCCCTATAATAAATTTTTGCATCTTTCTTCACCCCTCCTTAATTTTCAGACTTCCGAAATCGAAATCCACTTAAAATGGAACTTTTCTTTTGATTCAACAATTGGTTTGGCAGTAATAACTCTGCTATTTCCTTCATTATTCCTTCAAGCTCTTTATAATAGTTCCGACTAGATAGTAACGTACTACTTTTTAATTGAGATTCAAATACATCCTCTATCTCATATGGTGCTAAAGCAGTTAATACCTTATCGCCAAAACATTCTTCTACTACTTCATGCTTTAAAAGTGCAGTAGAAAACTTATTCCCAATAATTCTCGTTTTCTCTAAAACTAAGTAAGAAACAAGTTTTCTCTCCTTTTGTGTAAGAGGATGCGCTATCTTTAACAATTGATGCAGATCTGGTTCTGCTACAAAGAAAATAAAATCTGCCATTTCACATATTTCATGGTATAAATCTTTATCCCAATCGTACCCCGCATCAATAATAGATATAGGCGCTTCTTGGTTAGCCAATAATACCTTAATAAAATGGTCAAAGTCCTGCTCTGTTTCGTTTTTCAGCTCTTGGTCCACTATAGGATTCTTTACGATATAATTTATTCTTCCTTGCTTCCATTTTGGAATTGATAATATATCAGATTCCTTCTGTAGCATCTCCTTATATCGCTGTAACATAAATTCACTACGATAGTTTTCTGGTGCTTCTGTATATCCCTTTAATAAAGGATACGTATATCCATCATCATATAGATTCTCTATATAGTTCACATCAATCTGTAGTTCATTTAAGTAAGCAGCTAAAAGATGTGAAACAAAAGTTGCACCACTTCTTTTGTTCATGCTGGCCACAACAATTGTTCTTCTCGGAATAGCAATACCTATTTGTTTTTCATATACCGGCTCAAAAGCCAATTTATATTGTTTTTTTATAATAGGTGCTTTTTGTGACTCACCTGGAACAGACTTACGCTTTTGATTGTTTTTAAATAGTTTCTTGGAGTTAGAGGAAGCTTCATTGTTGCCACCTTCCTCTAATTCACTTGATACTTCCTCTTCTTCCTCATCAACAGGAACTTCGGGTAACTTTGTTTGTTGTGGTGCCTGACTTGCGCCTACAATTTCTGCTACATTTTTAATATCCGACTCCTGTAGCAGCTGCGGGATAACTTTATTATCAATATCAATTCTACGAGAGTTAAAAATGTCATAGATACCTAGATAAATCAGTTTCGCCAAAAACTCATCATCATTTTCACGCTCTGTAAATACCACAATACGAATATCTCGATTAAAGCGAATATCTCTTAGTTTCTGTAAGATAATCAATTCACGTTTCTCTTCATGTCCCGCATCAATATTTAATCGTTTGTCATTAATACATAGAATATCGGGCTGTTCTGTATCTAGAATTTCATCTAGATACTTGATATGCATCACATCACTATCAGCTACTTCAAATCCCGCACCAATAAAATCCTCACGTAAATATGCCGTATATACAGTATCACTAATAGCTAAAACGATTTTTTTCACCATAGTTAACCTCCTACAAAATCTAACGTTGGATTAAAATCATGTTTTCAATTGGAATTTGTGCCTCAAGATGAACCTTCCCAATAATCTCATTCAAAATATACTCAATTTCAACTTGTTCCATTGTACGTGGAGCTCCAAAATCAGAATTTAGCTTTACTCGTATTTCTAATCGATCTTGTATCTCATGTAAAGGTGTACCAAGATAAAGAATGCTGTAGTATAAAACACCATCTTCAATATTTTTTTGAATCATATCTTTTGTTTGATGAATAAACGTAACCTCAGCAAGCTCAATAAAAGGATCATTAATTGTTACTTTGCTATTCCAATTTAAATTCCAAATCTCGCAATGTTCTTCCGCATGTACAACAACTCCATTAACAGAAGGCGTAATCGCGAAAAGACGATCTACAGGAACTTTGGTTAACGAGGTACTATTACCTTTCTTTAATTCAATTCCTTTTTCCATTCGCTCATGTTCAAAAGCATATTCAGCACCAGTGAATGCAACTTCGCAAAATACTTGTTCTAACAATGGACGAATCCCTTCATATGTTCGTATAGCAAATACACTAAATTCCTGTGTTTCATCTGTACGAATGATTTCGTACAATTCATATTCAGATGCATTTGCTAAGGCAAAAGGAATATCTTTTATAAAATTCGGATCAGTATATAGATTCTCAGGAATTTGCGTTTCAGGATGATTTATAAACTCAAGGCATAATTGATATCCTTTTAAAAATGCATTTTTAACAGCTGCAGGGAATAGAGTTTCAAAACGTTTCACATTATTTTTAAACGTTTTTTCTTCAATTTCGTTATTAAATTCTCTTTCCTGTAAGATATTTGCCTTATTCCCTAGTAATAAAAAGTAGTGATTAATAATGCGACTAATATCCTCTTCAAATGCTGCATTCTCCTCACAATACTTTGTAAATCGTTCTTTACTCATGTTCACAATTTCGTTCATAGCTTCAAATTCTCCCTTTTTATTGTTATTTATACAAAAAAAAGACACACCGATGGCAGGTTATGTGCCTTCGGTGTGTCCGTTTAGCTAGAAATTAAATCTATTAATTTGTATATTTCTCTTAGTTAATTGTAGTTCACGTATAAGAATACCTCTATGAATTTTAAAAGTCAATAGATTAATTACCTCCTTGTAAACTTATATTTATTCCTTCTTTCTATTTTTCTATGTATTTAATTTAAAAAAATACAAGTAATTAAATATAAATAATCCAAGTATTTTATATAAAAACAACAAGAAATATATATAACTAAACTCAATCATTAATTATAAAGAGATTCAGCAAACACCTCTAAAGCCTTGTATTACATACGTTCCTGGATATTAAGCTAAATTCACTATCGTAATATCCCCATTACATACAAGCTCTACATCATAGAAATCACAAATTAAGAAGTTAAATACCATATTACTAAGAATTCACAAGGTTAGAATCATATTACTAAGATAACCACAAGTATTGAATCGAATTATGAACATACCGAGTCGTAACCAAACATAACGTAAATCAATTATATGCTTCCGTAAAAATGCTAATAGATATATTTTCCTAAATAAAAAAGCATGTCTTCAAATTAAAGAACATGCCAAATAACCCTTGCTTTTAAGTAACTTTTTAACAAGGGTTTCCATATATATTTTTTTAAAATCACATAAATTCCGGATAAACACCATTCTTCTTATGATAATTTATCATTGCATCGTGTTTTTTCCCTGTAGACAAGTTTTTTTCCTTAAAACCTATCCAGGACTCTCTAAACTTTACACGCATAAATGCTGGAATAGAGAATATTTCTTGCTCTTTCAAACAACTTTCCACTTGATCTAATGCATAAGTCATTGCGTAAATTAATAATTCACTTTGTTTTTGTTTCGTCGGTAAATAGATTGCGATATCAACAATTTCTTGTCTAAATGCAGTCATTATATTTTCTTTATCTTTTTTACGTAACGCCTGTCCCATATGTTTCAAACGAGACACCGCTTCTTTTCTGCACTTCGCTACTGGTCTATGTAATTCTTTTTTATCATTCTCAATTACGCAGTTTGAAGAAAATACAACGTTGAACTTCTCAATGATGATTTGTTTTACCTGTTTCCTTGCACTAGTAATTCTTGTTTCATTAGATTTCTTCTCTTTAGAATCGATTGCAGTAAATTGCACGATGGGGTTAATAATTTCTATGTAGTGTCTTACTTTCTTTGCATTACGATTTAATCTCCTTTTTAAGGAAGACATCTTTCTTGTAATCTGAAACTCCTCAATTTTATGTTTATAATGTTCCATACCTACTTTTCTTGAAAAAGTATTGATTAAATCTAAAAGGAATATAATCCCTCTATTATCACGAGCCTTTACTAGACTACTCATTATCGTTGTTTGAATTAGGTGAAATGGAATACGGAAATACGATAGCGATATGCCTGTCATCTTTGCAGTTTCTGCAGTAGTGTGGTTATACAACGCATAATCTACAATTTCATATACAGTACGATTTCCAACAGGTGTTTCTTTTACGAGTCTACGCTCCAAACAAACTTGAAACCCTGTATAAATTGTTGTGTAGGGAATCCCACTTTTCTTAGCAAGATCCATTATTTGAAATTCACGTGGTAGCATTCCTATATCATTGCATTCAAAGTGAAGCAAGATGTAAGTAGCTAAAGCTGAAGATGGTAACTCTTTTCTTTCATTTTCTAGTTTTACGATGTTTAATAGTCCATCAAAAAATTTAACCCCATGAACTTTAAAGTTCTGTTGGGAAAAAGCCATTTGCGTATGCATAATGTTGCTAACTCCTTTCGAAAGAGCAGAAAAAGGCACTGTCATACCACGGATACAAAAATACTACTCTCTTAAAAGAGTAATACTTGTATAACAACGGTAAACAATGCCTAAAATTACGCAAGAAATCCCCTTTTTAAGTTGCACAAATACATAAGATACAGTAAAATTATCTTATAATTTCATGCAAAATAAAAAGGTTTATTGGCTTTGTTTACCGCGGTCGATTGAAAATTTCTTTTGGGATTTTTGTGCGGTGTACCACAATGAAGTAGTTGGCGCTATTTCATTGGGCTGATGAACCTTTTTTTGCTTTTTTATATTTTATTTTTTATTATATAAATATTTTATTATTAATAAATTTGTATCTAAAAAAATACAAAAATATAAAGTAACTACATCATATATAGTTTTTCCCATGGTTGCAAGGTGATTTTTTCAAAAGTATGACCTTTGCTAAATGACTATGTATAAATAACCACCACTCAAACACCTCGTTGAGCGCCGCTCAATCAAAAGTCAATTCACAATAAGTAAGAACAACTTAAACAGCCTCTGATCAACCGCCTGATTGTCGCTCAATTAACAAAATATCATCGATAAAGCGCATTAATGGCACATTTTTCATTATCCACACCTTAAATCACCCAACTAATCACCAGTCACTTGTGTGTAAATACTGTTATTTTCGTATGTAGGTTGAGTGGTGATTGAACGGTTGATTTCATTGCATTAAACCTAATTGTAATCAGTCAATTAATCACCGGTCAATCATATTACTATTTTAGAATGAATGATTAGCGAATGGTTGAGTGATCGAGTGAAGGTGTAAGTTTTGAATAAGAATAAACTGTTTTTTTTATGATTAATATAAAAATAGTTTCATACTACTAATTAAGTAGTATGAAACTATTGAAAGAGATGTTTTGGTCAAGAGGTTTTTGCTTACTAACTACTGGTGGTTCATCAATAGACGTAGTAAAAAAATATATTGAAAATCAAAGTGAAAAGTGAGGTGAAATGATATGACAAAGCATAATAAAGCATATAAATTCCGTTTGTATCCAACAGGAGACCAAGCACATCTTATGCGTAAAACCTTCGGTTGTGTACGTTTCGTGTATAACAGAATGTTAGCCGAACGGAAAGAAGCGTATGAAAAACACAAAGATGATAAGGAACAACTAAAGAAACAAAAGCTTCCCACTCCTGCGAAATACAAAGCAGAATTTGAGTGGTTAAAAGAAGTTGATTCATTAGCACTGGCAAATGCTCAACTAAACTTGCAAACTGCCTATAAGAATTTCTTTCGTGGTCAAAATGACTTCCCAACATTCAAAAGCAAAAAAGACAGAAAGTCTTATACAACGAATGTAGTGAACGGAAATATTATGTTGCTTAACGGTCATATTAAATTGCCAAAACTGAAAATGGTACGTATCAAGCAGCATAGAGAAATACCACAAGACCATGTAATCAAGTCATGTACGATTTCTATGACACCTACTGGTAAATACTATGTGTCTATCTTGACTGAATACGAAAAAGAGATTGTACAAAATGAAGTAGAAACAGTTGTTGGATTAGACTTTGCGATGGATCGATTATACGTTAGTTCTGAGGATGAGAGAGCCAATTATCCTAAGTTCTATCGTGAAATGTTAGACCGATTAGCAAAGGCACAACGAGTATTATCAAGAAGAACAAAAGGTTCTATTCGTTGGAATAAACAACGTATCCGTGTAGCTAAGTTACATGAAAAAGTAGCGAACCAACGTAAGAACTTCCTTCATCATAAGTCTAAAGAGTTAGCTACTCATTTTGATGTTGTAGCTATTGAAGATCTAAATATGAAAGGCATGTCGCAAGCACTTCATTTTGGAAAAAGCGTCGCTGATAATGCTTGGGGTATGTTCACTTCTTTTTTAGCTTATAAACTACACGAACAAGGCAAACAACTTATGAAAATAGACAAATGGTTTCCTTCCACAAAAACATGTAGCAGTTGTGGAAATGTGAAAAACATGTCATTGTCTGAGCGAGTATATTCTTGTATATGTGGTGTAAATCTTGATAGAGATTATAACGCAGCTATCAATATCAAAAATGAAGCAATACGCCTATTAGCGTTGGCATAGATAGCAATAAAATAACCCTTGGAACGAGGGGGTTAGCTCGGTTGTCTTAGGACAAATTCGTTAGCTATCAAAAGTAACGACTAACCGAGAAGCCACCACTTCAAACAGTCCATTAGGACGTTAAGTGGCGGGTAGTTCACAGATGGGAAGAAATAGAATTAGAAAACTCTTTGTATAGCAAAATAAACCTAAGTTCTATGATTATTATAAGTTTAAAACAATAGCTGTGAATGAATCATATTGATAATCAATGAACTAAGCTTTTGAAATGATATTAAGAATAAGCAAAATAAAAAGGCTATCAAATGATAGCCTTTTTATTTTTTTCCAAAAAGCTTAGAGAAAAAGCCGCCTTTTTGTTCAGTATTCTCTTGTCGCTGAGCATTAGCACTTTTTTGTTCTTGAATTAATCGTATAGTACTCATTAACTTTTCGTCACGTTCCTCTAATCGCTTATTGATTCTATCGAAATTATCCTGACTTTGTTTAGCCACCGCAGCGAAGAATTCCATATTTTGTTTTGTTAATTCTTCAGTCACTTTAGCTGTAACTTCCTCAGTAATTTTTTCCGTCAAAGCTTCTATAAAGTCTGGATTGACCTGTTGTGCTTTAACTAGTGATGTTTCTTTTGGTTCACCATCACCGTCAACATCTTCAGCATAAACATTGCGAATAACCGTCGGATCCATATCTAAAAGCCCAACAATTTCGTGCTTTTTCTTTGACTCAGAATAATAATGTTTAATCTTTTTTACTGTATCAATACTATCCTCATGAACATATTTAAGTTGGCGTTCTTTTTTTATGTTCAAGTACTCATCGAAATCATTCAACCATCTACGAAGAGTACTTTCAGGAATATCAAGCATGGTTGCTACTTCAGATACGCGATAATAACCATCGCTTAACTGTTCATCAATCATTTGCTCACCACCTAACTATATGATGCCTGTCCTATAATACATTATATAAAAATTCTATAGAAACTAAAAGAACCCCTTTGTAGATTACATAAAATATCATGGACTTTTATACCTGATCACTCAATCATTCACTGCTCATTTATTTAGCTGCATACCAATAATACCTATGTTATCGAGCGGTGATTAGTCGGGTGAGCGTGATTAACACTTGATTATGTACAAAATCACCTTAAAATTCTGTGAACTGAACTAAAAATTTTACATGGATTTTCACTTATTAAAATGCATCTTTTATAATCATTACGTATTCATTACAGTGTTTATTACCGTAATAAATGCGTAACAATTAAAATATTAATTACGGTAATTATTACGGAAGTATTTAAAGTATTGATTTAATAAGATTCTTGATTATCATCCGTAGATGTATTATAGTTAGTACATACAATACTTCGGAAATATATACCGAAGTATTTACGGCTTTTATAACGGTATTAAATTCCGTATAATTATCTTGTCTTTTTGTACCTATAGATAAAATTTATTATTTATTAAAGGTGGTGTGAAATTATTGTCTAATATATCAATGAGTAGTAGTGAAATTATTGATGTGCTTTGTGAGAATTTAAATGATGGGATTTGGGCTTTACGTGTGCTATACGCCGAGGGCGCAATGAACAAAGAAAAGTTATGGGATTATATCAACCAATATCATAAAGACTATCAAATTGAGAATGAAAAAGATTATGAGGGTAAAAAAATACTTCCATCGCGATATGCTTTAGATATTATGACTGCAAGACTTGAAGGAGCAGGGTTAATATCTTTCAAAGCAATAGGACGTGTTCGAATTTATGACGTAACAGATCTAGGAAATGTTTTAATTAAGGAACTGGAAAAACGAGTTGAGAAAAACAACTAAAATATATATTTGAGGAGGATATACATATGGCAGGCAATTTTTCAGAAATCGAAAGCCAAGGAAATATTAGTTTGAAATTTGGATTCTTAGGACTAGGTATGGGTGGATGTGCAATCGCAGCAGAGTGCGCAAATAAAGAAACACAAATTAAAAATAACAAATACCCATATCGTGCGATTCTTGTTAATACAAATAGTCAAGATTTTAATAAAATTGAGATTAAAAACACAGGGAACGTCCGTAAAATACAGTTAGAAGGATATGAACAAGGTGCAGCTCGTAATCCACAGGTTGGAGAGGAAGCATTTGTAAAGCATGAAACAAAGATTTTCGAAGCGGTAAAACAGGAATTTGAAGATCGTGATTTTATTTGGATTACGTGTGGTCTAGGTGGAGGAACAGGAACTGGTGCTCTATTAAAGGCTATTGAAATGCTCTATGAACATGATTACAATTTTGGATTGTTACTGACTTTACCACGTGATGCTGAGGCTTTAAAAGTATTAGAAAACGCAACTTCACGCATTCGTAGTATTGCTATGAACCAAGAAGCTTTTGGCTCAATTGTATTAATAGATAACGCTAAACTATATAGAAAATTTGAAGAGGAAAATCCAAGTGCTTTAGCAAACGAATATACTAGCTATAGTAACAAATATATTGCTGATGCATTACATGAGATTAACCTAGTTACTTCATCATTTACACCGTTTTCAGATACACATTTTGATGCGAGTGAATTTGCTCAAGTAATTAATACACCAGGCGTTTTATCATTAGCAAAATTAGAACTAAAATCAAATCAATTAGACACTGAAAACCCGCTAGGTTACTTGACTCAATTAGGTAACGCACTAGAAAAAGGCGTTTTATACGATACAGAAAGAGAAGAGCTAGAAAGTGCTAAAAAAAGCGCGCTATCTATCGTTACATCACCGCTGCGAGCAGGGCGATTATACAACTTCTCATTCCTTAATCAAATGGAAAACTTCTTAAAAGAAAGAACTCCATATGTAGATGAACGTCCTATAGCTCCATACGTTAATAAACATACAACAAAAAAAGAAGAGGATATAGTAAAATTCTATTCAGTTGTTGCAGGACTTCCATTACCAAAACGTGTTAGTGATATTATTGATGAGATTACGAGAATTAAAGAAGAACGTGAGCAAGCTAATTCAAAGAAATCCAATGCTGTTTTAAATAAACTTTTTGCATTTGATGATTCAGTACAAGAAGAAAAACCTAAAAAGAAAAAATTAAATTTTGGTGCTGAACCTGAAGTAGAAGTTGCTGACGATTCACAACCAGCAAAGAAGAAATTATCATTCTAAACAATAGACCGACAAATATAATTTTGTCGGTCTTTTTCTATTTCAATAGCAAAAAGAAACTACAATGCACAAGTGATTAATCTATTATATTTTCTGTATGTGTAACATGTCTTTATATAATGTAATTGTTTAAATAAATTGTTAGGCCGTCCTAACGATTTTATTCCAATACTTGAACCTTTAAAAAATTGTTCGGTTAAAACATGTCTTCCGTCCGAACAATTTTAAAAGAACTGAAAGACTATATAAATCAATGTTTCTAGCTAATTTTTAGGAAGAGAAGTAATCCAAACTTCAGCGTACAAGTTTTAGTATCTAGATTAAAGCAAATTCAGCTTAAACTTTTAATAATTTACAACTAAATTTTGCTGTAATAAGATATATAGAAATGGTTGTTATTTATTGAAAATACATTCGAGTTATGGAGTTGCATATAATGAAAAGTAAAACGTATAAATATACAAGCAAAGGTACACAGAAATCTTTTCGTTTAAAAGAGGCCGATATATTTGTATTTACATTTTTATATTACAAAAGGTATCTTACTACACGACAAATTACTCAGCTTTATAGTGCATTTGAGGGTAGAGATTTTTCTGAGGATAGTGTGTTTACGAAACTTAATCGTTTTTCAAAATACGGTGCTATCCTGACTAAAAAAATTGATAAAAGAGATGATAGTATAACCAGACGTGCGACATTCTCCTTAAAAGATAGAATGGTTGATTACCTTCAAGAATTAGGAAGGATTCCTGCAGGATCTTCAAAACGTAGATATTCTTCTTCAATCTCACTACATACACTCTGCTCAAGAGAAATATTAGTACGCACACTTTTGGAAGTGTCGAAAAAGACCAATACGAATAAATTATTATGCGAGTTAGATATTCGCTCATATCATCAAAAACAAAAGAAAACAGAAATTGAAGATGCAGGGTTACTTCTAATTCCTGATGAACACATTTCATATAAAGACAAAAATATTTACATTGAAATGGATATGTGCAAAGAAACCAATGCTACCTTAGTTGAAAAGGTGGGGAAGTATATTGAATATGCACAAAAAAACACTAAAAATATAACTGTTGTTTTTGTTATGTATGACAAGTCGATGTTCCTTGCAGAAGATGCAGAACCTCCATACGTACGTATGAAGAATCTCTTATTTTCTATGCGAGAATATCATGAACATTTAATGAATCTACCAAACCTAAATATGCACATCTGCTCTTTGAAAGAAGCTGGAGATGTTATTTCAGATATTCTTCTAGGAATAGATGATAATCAAAACTTTGAACAAGATATTCTCTTACCTTTATCTAAACGTACAGTAGGAGATGCTGATTGGCGCTATGCATTTGTTGAAACAGTTCAAACATTTAAAGAGAAAATAGATGGTGGTCTTAGACGAACGTATAAGAGAGATAAAGATGTAATGCAAGATTTCTTCTTTATTTTTGGGAATGAAAATGATTACCGAATGATTGCTAGATTAGACGATGTTGTGTTTTCAAGAAGAGAAGGTGATGAAGGGGTGCCGCTTGTTGTGATTTATCCAAAGCGCAAAAAGGCTAGAGATATACTTTTAATGGACACGTATGACAACGTATTACTGCTATCCCTCCAAAATGAAGGTGTTACTATCGATGCGGATGAACAGATCATGGCACGTACTGCAAATAACATACATCCGAAAAGACGCAAGCTTGTTGAATTATATTAATCGTTAATTTTTTATATACTTTTATACAATTTTATTGATTTTTATTATTTAAGGTGATAGAATTACGTTTGAACTAAACACAAAAAACTACAATCAAATCAGAACATATGAAATTAAGGCAAGCGACACACGCTGTTTTTACAGTGGGTGTCGCTTGCCTTTTTTTATATGGAGAAAGGTGGAAAATCAAAATGGATTTACAATATGCAACTACTACTACTGGGGGAGTGCTCTCTGCTAGAGAAGCATTTAAAAACCCGGAACTAGTCCTTAATCATATTACAGAAGAGGGGGCAACGTTTAGTGTTTCTCTACAAGATATCCAAATTCCAGGGAAACCAAATTTCTATTGGTACGATGTCATAATTGAAACGGCAACGGATAAAAAGATTGAGGTAAATATCGCGGTACTTTCTCAAGAAGAATACAATCAACTCTGTGAAAGAGAGAGTATTGATTTATATTTAAAACAAACTGAAGATGCAGCAAAATTCTTTCTCGAAAAATCAAAGGAACTATTCCAACCAGAATTCAATAATCGATTCCAGTTTAAACATAAAGCTCAACTATATCTGTAAGAAGTAGGTGAGCCTATATGGAGACATTTAAACAACGATTACCGTTATTTACTACAATCGGCTTAATTAGCGGATTTATTCTTTCATTTGGATTCGGTTTAGTAAACTACATCAAGTTACTCTACTATGCATTTGAACCACCGTCTTATCCTATAGAAATTACATATGTACCGCTTATTTTAATGTTCTTTTCTTTACTATTAGGAGAGTTTAGCTTTAGGTTTTACAGCCGTATTCCAGCTTTACATATAAATAATGGGAAACTAATAATCTTGGTTGCTTCCCACTTTGCGGTTGATATTCAATTTTTATGGTTTGCAACTGCTCCGATCCATGCAAAGGTTATTCCTTATCTAGCGGATAAATCAAAACATCTTAATTTTGGTGAGTATGAAGCCTTAGGTCATGTCTTAACAGGTAATTTTCACACACTCACTATGATTTTTGTATTTTTACCAACAGTATTTATGATTTTGTTTACACTTTGGTATAGTGGGCATATTGTTCGCTACCGAGAAGAGATATTAAAGTGGGTACAAAAATACGAATATAAAAATCACAAATTACAAAAATGGTTTAATAGCCAAGAAGAACAAATATATCCTGATGTAGAAATTGGACCGCATATTGAGCATAAAGAGATGGTTCGTATTAAGGGGAAAGATAGAACGTTAAATTGTATTATTATTGGTCCTATTGGTTCTGGTAAAACATCTAGTTTAATTATTCCCATGATTAATCAAGATTTACATTGGATGGCGCGTTTTATCAATAAGTTCATAAATGTCTTTAAAAAGAAGGATTATCATACAGAAGAAGTAAAAGGAACATTTTTAAATGGTGTGACTGTTATCGAACCGAGTAATGATTTATGCCAAAAGGTTTTTAAGTTAGTGCAAGCACATAAAATACCTGAAAGTGCAGTTTACTACATTGATCCAACTAATCCTGATACCAAAAATATAAACATTCTGCGAGGACCAGTAGATAAAGTAGCAGAAGTTTTCGCAATGGTTATTCAAGGTTTGTCTGAATCTAACAATGCATTCTTTGAACAAGCGCAGCGTAACCACCTTAAACAACATATCTATTTATTAAAGCTTCACAACCCACAAAAAGATGTTACCTTCGACGATTTGATTGAGATGTATGACGATGTAGAACGTGTTCACCGAATGCATAAGCTATTAAAGGTACAGGTCGAAAAGTTATATGATTTTGTTCAAAGTGGAGCAGCTTCACGTGACCAAAAAAATGAATATAAAATTATAAAAGGTATAGACGAATGGTTTGATAATACCATTCGTGAAAAGCTGGATTTTCAAGGTGAACCAGCCGTTTATAAATCGGGAAAATACCGCGGACAACCGATGCATTATGACAGAGAAGAAGAATATGTAAAAGGTTTACGCAACATATTAAAAGATTTAGCTTCAAACGTTTTAATACGACGTGTTTTATTTGGAAAATCCGATTTTGATTTCGATGTTCATTTAGAGCAGGGTGGGATTTTGTTAGTCAATACGGCAAAAGGAGAATTAGCAGACCTTTCAAACGTATTAGGAAAATTTGTATTGTTAAGTATGCAAAATGCAGTATTCCGTAGAGATCCAAACGTCTCACCTTACCATCATATTATTGTCGATGAGTTTCCGGATTACGTTGTGCGGCCGTTTAAAGAATTCCCTGCACAATCTCGTAAATATAAAGTAATTTTAACAATCGCTAGCCAAACACTATCGCAATTAGCTCTCGACTTCACAGAGCAATACATGTTTACTTTACTAGGTTCATTCCGTAACAAAATGATATTTGGAGATGTAACACCATATGATGCAAAAATTTTCTCTGACATGTTTGGTGAGAAAGAGGAATTTAAAGAGGCAGAATCCGAACAGGGCATTTCTCCTATGCAAGAGAATCCAGTTAGTCGACTAGGATCAACCTATCAAAAAACGAAAGAAGTTGTTATGTCACCAGGAGATATCATGGCACAAGGGGCATTCATCTGTGCTGCTCGTATCGTACAAGATAATCATGTGCAACCTGTACAACAAATCACAAGTAACTTTGTACCAAAAGAAGAATTTGCCCAAGCAATTATTCAAGTAGATACAAAAACAGGTGAATATTGGGAAAATGAGCGTCTTCGCCTTATTAATGAATCTATAGAAAAAGCTAATCCTATGAAGCATGTAGATGCAGAAAACATGAAGAAAATACAACCATTACCACCTATACAAGAAGGTGAGATTGAACAGAATAACTCCATAGAAACAAACGAGGAGCATCAACACATTGTATCATTGGAGGATTATAAGGGACAAAAGTCTCAAAATGAAACCTTATCTAATGATCCTGCAGCAATGAACCAGCAGGGGAATGTTGATGATGAAGTTGAAAATAAGTTGTATGAAGATATTAAGGAATTTATTATCGAATCACAACAGGTCTCGCCATCTCTTCTGCAAAGAAAATTCAAGATTAGCTATATGAAATCTATGCAATATATTGAGAAGTTAGAACAAAATCTAGTTGTAAGTTCTTACACAGGGGATGGTCCTCGTAAAGTATTAATTTCAAATAATAGTAGTACATCAGAAGAAACAAGTGTTATTACTACTCATTCACCTGACAATACTATTTCACCGGAAGTAGCAATTCCAATTGAAGGCGAAGAAATCGAACAAGAGGAAACTAGCTCCTTTAAGGATATTCTATACGAAGATGTTTTAAGTTTTGTGAAGGAATCGGGAAGTATCTCTATATCTGTACTACAAGACACGTTTAAAATTAGTTATACACGTGCATCGAGATTAATAGATGCCTTACAACGAAATGGTGAACTGCCTGTTATAGCAGAAGAAACACATGTAGAAAGTATAAGCTCTGAAATAAAAGAACCGGCCGTGAAAGAAGATATTAAAGAAACCATAGATATAGCATTACCTCCTATGGAAGAATGCTATGAAATAAACATGGAGGTAGCAGAACTAAACAAAGAATTATCTATTACTATGTTAGAGCAAGATTGGAATAAAGATTCCATTATTCATTCCGTGATTCCTGTTGAGACCGAACCATTGTTTGAAGAATTCCCATCTGATGGACTTCCCGTTACAATGATAGGAACTGCAGAAACAAGTATAGAATCTACTTCACTTCCCGTTACAATAACAGAGCTAGAAGAAACACATGTAGAAATCAACACGGTTCCAATTGAAGAAACGCTTAATCATATCGAAGAAAACAAGCTAGATGAAGATGTAGCAAAAGTTTACGAATCTATTAGTATTACGGTACAAGAAAACTTAGAAAAAAATAGAGAAGAGCATTCGAAAAATGATGAGAAGCAACCAGAATATAAACCTATGAGTTATAAAGAACGCCAAGAGCACTTAAAATCTCATCAAAAAAATAAGAATAATACTACGCAGTCGCTGCTTAATAAAAATGAGAAACCAAAGCCCAAAACATCGAACGTAATGAGTAAGGAATTGAATAATTTCTTTGATTAATAGTTTGTAAATCTTAAATTAAATCTAGTATTGGTATAGCCAGCATTTCGGAAAAAACCACGCTAAGCCAAAAATAAAATAAGCTGCCCATATAGTCCATAGCCATCAAGTTAAGAAAATGAATAAAATTTAACTAAATGGGTCATCCTTCCATGCATACCGCATGGAAGGATGACCCATTTTATGTCTAAAATTAATGATGTTACACAAGAAGAGTTACGTTTACTAGGTGAAGAATTTAAAAGTAAATTTTCGATTCACCACTTACAACTACTAGCAGTTAAAACTGGAATGATTCGACGAAAACGAAAGTGTAGAGCACAAGACCTCGTTTCATTATGCGTGTTTCTCAGCCAAGCAATTGGGACAGAATCCCTAGTTAGTTTATGTGCGAAACTAACTAGAGCTACGGGAATCCAATTATCTAGTCAAGGTCTGAACGAACGATTTAATGCACAGACTGTACAATTCTTAAAGGAATTGTTTTTACAAGTATTTCGAAAGAAGTTTTCTCCAATGACTCCTTTATCTAACCGTTTTACACGTATCCGTATACTAGATTCAACAGCCTTTCAGCTTCCAGCTCAATATGCATCTTCTTACAAAGGGGTAGGCGGAGGTGGTTCAGAAGCTGGTGTGAAAATTCAATTAGAGTATGAACTGATTTCTGGAGAATTTTTAGAAACAGCTGTAAGAGATGGAACAAGTAGCGATTGCCGTTATGGACAGGAACGTACGCAAACATTAGAGCCAGGGGAACTTTCTCTTCGTGATCTTGGTTATTTTTCTATTTATGATTTAGAAAAAATTGCGGATCGAAAAGCATTTTATGTGTCACGTATTCGCTGGAATACACAAGTCTATCAAAAAGAGAAAGGTGGAAAATGGACTCTTCTCGATTTAGAAAAATTGACGAAAGATCTATCTGAAGGACAAATACTAGAATTACCGGAAATCTATATAGGACTTCACCAAAAACATAAAACACGCCTTGTCATATATCGTCTAACACAAACTGAGTGGACGAAACGTTTGGAACATCACAAGAAAGCGAAAAAGAAGATGCCGAAATATGCAAGCCGTATCAACCTTCTTATTACGAACGTATCT
Source organism: Bacillus sp. BML-BC051 (assembly GCF_019656175.1). Classification (NCBI taxonomy): domain Bacteria; kingdom Bacillati; phylum Bacillota; class Bacilli; order Caryophanales; family Bacillaceae; genus Bacillus; species Bacillus sp. BML-BC051. Next base: position 600 of record NZ_BPLI01000061.1, on the reverse strand, counting down.
AGTAAACACCTTCCGCACAATGAAGTATATGAACTGTATTCTTTACGGTGGCAAATTGAAATTATATTTAAAACATGGAAGTCTATTTTTAAAATTCATGAAGTGAAACCTGTGAAACTGGAACGATTTCAATGTCATTTATATGGGCAATTAATTGGTTTGTGTTTGGTAGCTAGCATTACATATCGAATGAGAAGACTTATATGGGAGAAAAAACAAAAAGAGGTGAGTGAGTATAAGTGTACATATATCGTCAAAATTTACTTCTCTAGTATACACGACGTGCTTTTCACAACCTTTCAACATCCTGTATCAGTGCTAACCAGGCTCTTTCAAGATCTTGTCAAAAACGGACGAAAAGCACGAAGGTATAAGTGTCGTACACCGTTCGATATCCTTAGTATCACTCAAGAATGTACGAAAAGACTTCACAAAGCCGTATAAAAAATACGAAATTCAGAGAGTCTTATTTGAGTATGTCCAAAACCGCACTCTTCTACTCTCAAGTTTTAAAAAATAAGTCCGATGCCAAAAGGCATCGGACTTATTTTTTAAACTTGATGGCTATGGCCCATATAGGCAGCTTATTTAGTCGGGTAA
>NZ_BPLI01000060.1:0-51194 GCF_019656175.1 Bacillus sp. BML-BC051 | reverse complement strand
TTGTTTTATGTTGTTTTTATCATAAAACTCTTCGGAATTAATTTTCCTCACTAACTTGTTGTTTTGAGCGTGAGGATTCGGGGAGACATTCACGCTCATGCTTTCCATGTAAACAATGGACATAAGAGGGGAACATCGCAACAAATTTGCATGATCGTGCATTTTGCTTGCCTAAAGAGTGAACGGGCGTTCATAATTCAAAAGGGGAGCAAATAGATATAAGGAGCAAGGTTGGGAGAATTTTCAGGAAAAGGAGAGAATGTCATGACTGTTATTCGAGGTTTAGAAGGGGTAGTAGCAACAACATCATCTGTGAGCTCTATTATTGATGATACATTAACTTATGTTGGGTATAATATTGATGATTTAGCTGAGAATGCTACATTTGAAGAAGTAGTGTACTTATTATGGCATCGCAAGCTTCCGAATGAACAAGAACTAGCGAAATTTAAAGAGACTGTATCGGAATACTATAAAGTTCCAGGTGAGATTTTAACATATTTGAAACAAGTAGATTTAAAGATCGCACATCCGATGTCTGTTTTACGAACTGCAATTTCCATGCTATCATTATACGATGAGAGCGCTGAAATTATGGATGAAAACTCCAATTATTTGAAAGCGGTTAAATTGCAGGCTCAAGTGGGAACTTTAGTTGCTGCTTATGCAAGAATTCGTAAAGGTTTAGATGTTGTTGAGCCTAGAAACGATTTATCATTAGCTGCAAACTTCTTGTACATGTTAAATGATCGCGAGCCAAATGAAGTTGAAATTGAAGCTTTTGATAAGGCGCTTGTACTTCACGCAGATCATGAGTTAAACGCTTCTACATTTACTGCACGTGTTTGTGTAGCTACACTTTCAGATGTATATTCTGGTATTACAGCAGCAATCGGTGCGTTAAAAGGTCCTCTTCACGGCGGGGCAAATGAAAATGTAATGAAGATGTTAACTGAAATTGGCGAAGAAGAAAATGTAGAATCATATATTCATAATGCTCTTCAAAATAAAGTGAAAATCATGGGCTTTGGCCACCGTGTATATGAGCAGGGTGATCCGCGTGCAAAACATTTACGCGAAATGTCCAAGAGATTATGCGTGCTTTTAGGAGAAGACAAATGGTATAATATGTCTATCAAAATTGAAGACATTGTAACAAAAGAAAAAGGTCTTCCACCAAATGTTGATTTCTATTCAGCTTCTGTATACCATTGTTTAGGAATTGACCATGACTTATTTACACCTATTTTTGCAATTAGCCGTATGTCAGGCTGGTTAGCTCATATTCTAGAACAATATGAAAACAACCGTTTAATCCGTCCACGTGCTGATTATAATGGACCAACACATCAAGTGTATGTTCCAATTGCACAACGATAAGCGAAAAACACTATTTTGATAGTGAAAATACGCTTTCAAAAGTCTGATTTTTTCGGAAAGACGTAATGATTAGAATATTTTAATTTGAATAACGGTTTGAACTGAGGGGTTATTCCCTCAGTTTCATACATATGAAATTTCAAACATGGGGGTTATCACATTGACGACAGGTGAAAAAATTACTGTAACTAACGGTGTTATGAATGTACCAAACAATCCGATTATTCCATTTATCGAAGGAGATGGAATTGGTCCTGATATTTGGGCAGCTGCATCTCGTGTACTAGAAGCAGCAGTTGAAAAAGCTTATGATGGTGAGAAGAAAATCGTTTGGAAAGAAGTGCTTGCAGGGGAAAAAGCATTCAACCAAACAGGCGAGTGGTTACCAGAAGAAACTTTAAATTTAATCCGTGAATATTTAATCGCGATTAAAGGTCCACTTACAACTCCAGTTGGCGGTGGTATTCGTTCTCTAAACGTAGCACTTCGTCAAGAATTAGATTTATATGTATGTCTACGTCCAGTTCGTTATTTTGAAGGTGTTCCTTCACCTGTAAAACGTCCGGAAGATACTGATATGGTTATTTTCCGTGAGAATACAGAAGACATTTATGCTGGAATTGAATATGCACAAGGATCTCCAGAAGCAGAAAAAGTTCTTGCTTTCTTAAAAGAAGCAATGGGTGTTAATAAAATCCGCTTCCCAGAAACATCTGGTATTGGTATTAAACCAATCTCAGAAGAAGGGACAAAGCGTCTTGTTCGTGCTGCAATTCAATATGCAATTAACGAAAAACGTTCTTCTGTTACATTAGTTCATAAAGGAAACATTATGAAATTTACAGAAGGTGCTTTCAAAAACTGGGGTTACGAAGTAGCGGAACAAGAATTCGGCGACAAAGTATTTACTTGGGCTGAATATGACCGTATCGTTGAGAAAGATGGTAAAGATGCAGCGAATAAAGCGATGGCAGATGCTGAAGTGGCTGGAAAAATCATCGTAAAAGATTCTATTGCAGACATCTTCTTACAACAAATTTTAACTCGTCCACGTGAGTTCGATGTTGTTGCAACAATGAACTTAAACGGAGACTACATCTCTGATGCACTTGCTGCACAAGTAGGTGGAATTGGTATTGCACCTGGTGCAAACATTAACTATGTGACTGGACATGCTATTTTTGAAGCTACACACGGTACAGCTCCAAAATATGCAGGTTTAGACAAAGTAAACCCATCTTCAGTTCTTCTTTCTGGTGTATTATTATTAGAGCACTTAGGATGGAACGAAGCTGCGAAATTAGTAACTGCTTCTGTTGAGAACACAATTGCTTCAAAAGTAGTAACTTATGATTTCGCACGCTTAATGGAAGGTGCAACAGAAGTGAAATGTTCTGAGTTCGCTAATGAACTTATTAAAAACATGGATGTAGCGATAATCAAAAACGCATAATTAAAGCGGGGGGTAAATTATGACAATCAAACGCAAGAAAGTTTCAGTCATCGGTGCAGGATTTACAGGAGCAACAACAGCATTCTTATTAGCACAAAAAGAACTTGCAGATGTTGTATTAGTGGACATTCCACAACTGGAAAATCCAACAAAAGGGAAAGCGTTAGATATGTTAGAAGCGAGCCCAGTACAAGGTTTTGATGCTAACATTATTGGAACATCTGATTACGAAGATACTGCTGATTCTGACGTTGTCGTTATTACAGCAGGTATTGCGCGTAAGCCTGGTATGAGCCGTGATGACTTAGTAGCAACAAACTCTAAAATTATGAAAAGCATTACGCGCGACATTGCAAAACATTCACCAAATGCGATTATTGTTGTATTAACAAATCCAGTTGATGCAATGACATATTCTGTATTTAAAGAAGCAGGATTCCCGAAAGAGCGTGTTATCGGTCAATCGGGCGTATTAGATACAGCTCGTTTCCGTACATTTATTGCACAAGAATTAAATCTTTCTGTGAAAGACATTACAGGATTTGTTCTTGGTGGCCATGGTGACGATATGGTACCTCTAGTACGTTATTCTTATGCAGGTGGCATTCCGTTAGAAACGTTAATTCCGAAAGAGCGTTTAGAAGCAATCGTAGAACGTACTCGTAAAGGTGGCGGCGAGATTGTAGGCTTATTAGGAAACGGTAGTGCATATTACGCACCAGCTGCTTCTTTAGTTGAAATGACAGAAGCAATCTTAAAAGATCAACGCCGTGTATTGCCGGCTATTGCGTACCTTGAAGGTGAATATGGTTATAGCGACCTTTACTTAGGGGTACCAGTAATTCTAGGTGGTAACGGAATTGAAAAAATTATTGAATTAGAACTTCTTGCAGATGAAAAAGAAGCGTTAGATCGCTCTGTAGAATCTGTACGTAATGTAATGAAGGTTCTTGTTTAATAATTAAATATAAGCGGAAAAAGATTCGGGGCCCCGAATCTTTTTCTACTATTTATTCAAATGTTTTTTTTGGAATAATATGAAAACGCTATCATTTGGTGTATCCTATAATGAAACTATAGATTTATACTATACATTGCCCTCATCATAGTAAATTTTGGATTAGGTATCGGTTTTAGTAGGATAATAAGGTGAAAAAATCGGAGGGGGTTGTAACATGTTAAAGAAAAAAGTTCAAATTGGTCGTAGAATGGATGAAATTACAGTAGGAGAGAAATTATCTATCACTGAAAAAATTGAGGATAAAGATTTGTTATTGTACTTAGGGTTAACAAATGATGCCAATCCATTATATATTCAGCATGATTACGCATCCCAAACTCCGTATGAAAAGCCGATTGTACCAAGCATTATGCTAACGGGAATGATTACAACGGCAGTTACGAAATATTTACCAGGTCCAGGTAGTCATATTACAAGGAAGGACCTTACGTTCGTGAAGCATGTTCACCATTATGAAACGTTACAAATCCACTTTGAAGTTGTGGCTGTCTCTGAGGAGGAACATACAATTGATATGCTTGTATCTGCTCATGATGAAAAAGGAGAAACGGTTGTAAAAGGTTCCTTAACAGTAACGCCGCCTTTTAAATCAGTTTCTATTATGGAAAAAGCATTAGATAATTTTTAAAAAATGAAAATATGAATAGCGCTAGCATACCTTCTATAAGGGAGCTAGCGCTATTTTTAGTTGAAGAATCCTTGTGCAAATCCTTCAGCGAAATCGGAACAACCTGTTTTAATCGTGTCCCAGCTTGGGGCGTTGAATGTAAGAATGCACGTTACTATTAAAGACAGAATAGGTAGCACTAGTCGCATAATAGAGTCTCCTTATACCTTATATTTGGATTTTTAGATTAACAGTATTTACTATATCGTGATTTGATAATTGAAGTCAATTTAAGGAGTGGTTTTTTAAGATGAGATGGAAAAGAGAAGATGTTATCTTTGAAACGATAAGAGAAGCTGAAGTGTGGGCAGACGGGGTAGCGAATGAAATGTATGGAAGAGTATTTGATGGATATGAAACGCTAGATTATAAAATAGCGTATGCTCTTGCATTTTTGTTAGCGCAAAATCGAGAATTTAATATTTATACGAATGTGGAGTTTAATAACGATATAGAAGTGTATAAAGTATGGATAACAACACGTTAATTGGAGTGAATGAGTAATAACAATAGCACAATCTGAATCCATGTATAGACAATTATATTGAGAGGGGCCTTGTTTTCTAGTATGATGAGAATAACGGGGAAAATACTAGGATGAAGAAGGTTTCAAGTCTATAACTTGGAGGAAAAGAATGAACAATCGTATTTTAGTAGTTGATGATGAGGAATTTATCTTAACTTTAATTGAATTTAATCTACAACAAGCTGGGTTTGAAGTGATAACAGCGATGGATGGAGAAATGGCGCTTCAAAAAGCGACAACAGAACGCCCAGATTTAATTATATTAGATTTAATGCTTCCAAAAATGGATGGTATGGAAGTATGTAAAGAATTACGATTGCAGCGCGTTATGACGCCGATTTTAATGTTAACAGCAAAAGATGATGAATTTGATAAGGTGCTAGGTCTTGAACTTGGGGCAGATGATTATATGACGAAGCCATTTAGCCCAAGGGAAGTTGTTGCGCGTGTGAAGGCAATTTTGCGCCGCACGAAATTGCAACAAGAAGAACAAGTTAAAGATACATCAGATGAAGAGAGCATCACAATTGCTGAACTTAAAATTTTGCCAGAATTTTATGAGGCTTATTTCCAAGGAAGAAAGCTTGAATTAACACCAAAAGAATTTGAACTACTTGTTTATCTTGCGAAAAATAAAAGTCGCGTGTTGACACGTGATCAATTATTAAGTGCTGTATGGAACTATGATTTTGCCGGTGATACACGAATTGTTGACGTTCATATTAGCCATTTGCGCGATAAAATTGAACAAAATACGAAAAAACCGACGTACATTAAAACGATACGTGGTTTAGGATATAAATTAGAGGAGCCAAAAGGGGATGAATAAATTTCGTTCCAGGCTTCTTTTTACATTTGTTTCTCTTATTGTTTTTATTTTAGTTGGACTAGGTTTATTGCTGGAAACTGTGTTTGAAAACTACTATATAGAACATGCCAAAGAGAGAATGGTAAAAGAGACAGAGTATGTTGCAGTATTAGCAGAAGAACAGGGTTTTGATGATGTTTTAAAAAATCCATATGTATTTGAAAAGTTAGAAGAAAAAATACAGGCTTCTATTGCATTTGTAGATGAAAAAAAGAAAGTACAATATAGCGGCGGAGAACAGTCTGCGTTTAGCCAAGGGATAATGAAAGAACTTACTTCTGAAACAACGAAACAAAGAAATAAAGTCATTACGAAAGAAACAGATCAGAATAATGAATTTTACCATGCGGTTTTCGTTCAAGATGTGGCAGGAAAACAAGGGTATATTTTGGTGAAAAGTACAATTGAGCCTTTGAAAGCTGTTCATCAAAAAACGTGGGGATTATTAATTATCGGATTTGTTATCGCTTGTCTCGTAGTCGTATTTTTAGGTATGAAAATTACAGGGCAATATATTAGGCCAATTGAATCCGTTACGAAAGTTGCTATCGAATTAGCGAAGGGAAATTATAAAGCACGCGCTTATGAAAGTCATTCAGATGAAACAGGAATGCTGAGTAAAGCGATTAATATTTTAGCCCGTAATTTACAAGAGATGACACTTGAGCAAGAAATGCAACAAGATCGTCTGCATACGTTAATTGAAAATATGGGCAGCGGAATGATTTTAATTGATAGCCGCGGTTATATAAACCTTGTAAACCGTTCGTATAAGGAGACTTTCCACGTAACAGATGAAGAATATTTAGATCGTTTATATTATGAATCGTTTCATCATACAGAAATTATAGAGCTCGTGGAAGAAATCTTTATGACAGAAGTGAAAGTGCGTAAACAAATGTTATTGCCGCTTGGAATTGAGCGAAAGCATTTCGAAGTATATGGAGCACCAATTATCGGGACGAACCATGAATGGAAAGGGATTGTCCTTGTATTCCATGACATTACTGAGCTAAAGAAATTAGAACAAATGAGAAAAGACTTTTTAGCGAATGTTTCTCATGAACTAAAGACACCGATTACTTCTATTAAAGGTTTTTCAGAAACGCTCTTGGACGGTGCGATGGATAATAAAAAATTCTGCGAACATTTCTTGCACATTATTTTAAAAGAAAGTGAACGCATGCAAGGGTTAATTGAAGATTTATTAGATTTATCAAAGATTGAGCAACAAGGATTTAAATTGAGTATGGGGACCGTTGATATGAAGGGACTTCTTGAAGACATTCATATGGTGCTTGATAACAAAGCAGGAGAAAAAGAAATTTCTTTACAAGTAAATGCGCTAAAAGGAGTCTCGGTCATTGGAGATCCGAGTCGTTTGAAGCAAATCTTTATTAATTTAATAAATAACGCAATCGTATACACGCCGGCTGGAGGCGTTGTTTCTGTAGAATTAGCAGAAGATAAATATAATGCTTATATAAAAGTATCGGATACGGGAATTGGTATTAGTAAAGATGAAATTCCGCGTATTTTTGAACGCTTTTACCGAGTGGATAAAGCGAGAAGTAGAAATACTGGTGGTACAGGCCTTGGGTTATCAATTGTAAAGCATTTAGTTGAGGCGCATCACGGTACGATTACAGTGGATAGTGAAGTTGGGGAAGGGACAACATTTACAGTTGTTTTACCAAAATCAGCAACTGAAAAATAGGATGAAGGATGTTTACAATATATTAACAATGGCTTAATTAAATATTAATAAAGGTCTGTTAATATAATACATGAAAACCCCTTCATCCAAGGAGTAATTTTGGACGAGAATAGTTATGCTATTCTCGTCACTTCCCTTTTATATTAGTAAACGTTTGTATATATAATAGAAAATAGCCGTTATTTTTCTTCTCTCTATTAGTCATGTTAATATAGAGAGAGGAAAGGAACGGTTTTTTTCTGTGAAAAAAATCATTTCAAATTTGTATGGGGAGGTTTCTGTTTTGGAAAAAAAGGTCGTATTAGTAGATGGTAATAATATCGCGTATCGTGCTTTCTTTGCACTACCGCTTTTAAATAACGACAAAGGTATACATACGAACGCAATTTACGGTTTTACAATGATGTTAATGAGAATATTAGAGGAAGAAAAACCGACGCATATGTTAGTAGCGTTTGATGCGGGTAAAACAACGTTCCGTCATAAAACGTATAGTGATTATAAAGGAGGACGTCAAAAGACTCCACCTGAATTGTCAGAGCAATTCCCGTTTATTCGTGAGATGCTTGATGCATTCAACGTACCGCGTTATGAATTAGAAAATTATGAAGCGGATGACATTATGGGAACGCTAGCGAAAGAAGCAAGTGAGCAAGGAGCAAATGTAAAAGTTATTTCAGGAGATAAAGATTTACTTCAGCTTGTTTCTGATAACACGCTTGTATGCATTCCTCGAAAAGGGATTACGGAAGTAGATGAATATACGAAAGAAGCTTTATTTGAGAAATACAGCTTATCACCAAAGCAAATTATCGATATGAAAGGTTTAATGGGAGACCAATCAGATAATATTCCAGGGGTACCAGGAGTTGGTGAAAAAACTGCGATTAAATTGTTAACACAGTTTGGAACGGTTGAAGAAGTGTATGAAAATATAGAGCAAGTAAGCGGAAAGAAATTAAAAGAAAAACTGGAAGCAAATAAAGACCAAGCTCTTATGAGTAAAGATCTTGCAACTATTATTACAGATGCGCCGATTACAGTGCATGTGGATGATATGGAGTATAAAGGGTATGAAGCAAGTGATGTTATTCCAATGTTCGAGAATTTAGGATTTACATCTCTTTTAAATAAATTAGGTGTTACGCCAGAAGAAACGGCTCCAGCTGAATTAGATGATATTACATTTGATATTGTGGAAGAAGTTACAGAAGAAATGCTTCAGCAAGATAGTGCGCTTATTGTTGAAGTACAAGAAGATAACTATCATAAAGCGGACATTCAAGGTTTTGGTATTCAAAATGAAAATGGCTGTTACTTTATTCAGACAGACATTGCTCTTAAGTCAGATGCTTTTAAAGAGTGGCTTGCAGATGGAGAAATGAGAAAGCATACATTTGATGCGAAGCGTGCGATCGTTGCACTTAAATGGAACGGGATAGATATGCAAGGGATTGACTTTGATCTATTAATTGCTGCTTATTTACTTGACCCGGCTGATACGGATAAAGATTTCCGTACTGTAGCGAAAATGAAAGAAACGCATGCCGTGAAATCCGATGAAGAAGTTTACGGAAAAGGTGCAAAGCGTGCTGTTCCAGAGCTAGAAGTAGTAGCGGAGCATGTAGCTCGTAAAGTGCACGTATTATATGATGTAAAGCAAACATTCGTAGAAGAGTTACAAAAGAATGAGCAATATGAACTGTTTACAGAGTTAGAATTACCACTTGCGCGTGTATTAGCTGATATGGAAGTAAAAGGTGTAAAAGTTGATACGGAGCGTCTTCGTAATATGGGAGAAGAACTTGCAGGTAGATTAAAGGAAATGGAACAGGAAATTTATAAACTTGCGGGAACAGAATTTAATATTAATTCGCCGAAGCAGCTTGGTGTTATTCTGTTTGAGAACTTAAACTTACCAGTTATTAAAAAGACGAAAACAGGTTATTCTACGTCAGCTGATGTACTAGAAAAGCTTATGGATCGCCATGAAATCATTCCAAACATTTTACATTATCGTCAATTAGGGAAACTAAATTCAACTTATATTGAAGGTTTATTAAAAGTTGTACATGAAGATTCATCTAAAATCCATACTCGTTTTAATCAAGTATTAACGCAAACAGGTCGATTAAGTTCAACGGATCCGAACTTGCAAAATATCCCGATTCGATTAGAAGAAGGAAGAAAGATTCGTCAGGCATTCGTTCCATCAGAAGAAGGATGGATTATGTATGCGGCAGATTATTCACAAATTGAACTTCGTGTATTAGCTCATATTGCAAATGATAAAGGGCTAGTTGATGCGTTCCAACGTGACATGGATATTCATACGAAAACAGCTATGGATGTATTTGGCGTTGAAAAAGATGAAGTAACTTCAAATATGAGACGACAAGCGAAAGCTGTTAACTTCGGAATTGTATATGGTATTAGTGATTATGGTCTTTCACAAAACTTAGGAATTACAAGAAAAGCAGCAGCGGAATTTATTGAAAAGTATTTAGAAAGCTTCCCTGGTGTACAAGAATACATGGACGACATCGTAAAAGATGCGAAACAAAAAGGATATGTGGCTACATTATTAAAGCGCCGCCGTTATATTCCAGAAATTACGAGTCGTAATTTCAATTTACGTAGTTTTGCTGAGCGTACAGCTATGAATACACCAATTCAAGGTACTGCAGCAGATATTATTAAAAAAGCGATGATTATTATGGCAGATCGTTTAGAAGAAGAAGGATTACAAGCTCGTCTTCTTCTGCAAGTACACGATGAATTGATATTTGAAGCACCACAAGAAGAAATTGAAAAATTAGAGAAGCTTGTACCAGAAGTAATGGAGCATGCAATTGAACTCGCAGTTCCGCTGAAAGTTGATTATTCTTACGGTCCAACTTGGTACGACGCAAAATAAGGAAGTGATGAGATGCCTGAATTACCAGAGGTTGAAAACGTCAGACGGACACTTGAAAATCTTGTAACAGGAAAAACGATTGAAGATGTCATTGTTACTTATCCGAAAATAGTAAAACGACCGGATGATGTAGAAATTTTTAAAGAAATGTTAAGAGGCGAGAAGATTGAAAATATAAAGCGAAGAGGGAAATTTTTGCTTTTATATGTAACGAATTATGTTATTGTTTCACATTTGCGTATGGAAGGTAAGTTTTTACTGCATCAAGAAGACGAGCCAATTGATAAGCATACGCATGTCCGTTTCTTATTTACAGATGGAACTGAATTACATTATAAAGATGTGAGAAAGTTTGGTACGATGCATCTCTTTAAGAAAGGTGAAGAATTGAATCAAATGCCTCTTGCTGACTTAGGTCCGGAGCCGTTTGATGCTGAATTGACACCGCAGTATTTACAAGAAAGATTGCAAAAGACCAATCGTAAAATAAAAGTCGTATTATTAGACCAGCGACTTTTAGTAGGGCTTGGAAATATATATGTAGATGAAGTTTTATTCCGTTCTCAAATTCATCCTGAACGAGAATCGTCGTCTTTAACAGCAGAAGAAGTTGAACGAATTTACGAGGCGACTGTTACAACGTTAGGTGAAGCAGTGAAGCGTGGCGGAAGTACAATTCGAACGTATATCAACTCGCAAGGGCAAATTGGTTCGTTCCAAGAACTTCTAAATGTATATGGAAAAAAGGGAGAACCGTGTGTAACTTGCGGTACGATATTAGAAAAAACAGTTGTTGGCGGAAGAGGAACGCATTACTGCCCAATTTGTCAGCCGAGAATATAGAAAAGAAATAACATCGGATAGGCATTTGTCATATACATACAGCAGGGCTATGTATAAGGGAGGAGCTTACCGATGTACCTTTATTTATCTCTTATTTTATTAGCTTTTACATTAAGCTTAGATAGCTGTAGTGTAGGGCTAACATATGGTTTAAGAAGTGTAAGAATTCCACTAAGATCAATTATAATTATCGGAATGTGTTCAGCGGCTGTTATGCTTGTTTCAATGGGAATTGGACATATGATAGCGAAAGTATTTTCACCTGTTATCGCAACGCGTATCGGTGGGCTTGTTCTTATTGGAATTGGAATTTGGGTGTTATACCAATTTTTTCGAAGTGAGAAAAAAGAAGAACCGAAGCAAGAGGAGAAGGTTTGGAAATTAGAAATTGCTTCACTCGGGCTAGTGATTCAAATTTTACGGAAACCGACTGTTGCAGATTTTGATAAATCAGGCACCATTTCTGCAGGAGAAGCATTGCTTCTTGGTATCGCTCTTTCTATAGATTCGTTTGGTGCCGGAATTGGTGCATCTTTATTAGGGTATGCACCTGCTATGATGGCGATATTAGTTGCAGTGATGAGTTCTTTGTTTTTATTTATTGGAATGAAACTTGGAACGGTTTTATCAAATATGAAATGGTTACAAAAATTTACATTCCTGCCTGGGGTATTACTCATTATTATTGGAATTTGGAAGATGTAAGTATGGGCGTGGAACATTAGTTTCGCGCCTTTTATATTGTGAGGAGGATTATGATGACAGTAGTAATTGGATTAACGGGAGGCATTGCAAGCGGGAAAAGTACGGTATCAGAAATGTTCCGTGAACTGAGTATACCAGTTATTGATGCGGATATTATTGCGAGAGAAGTTGTAGAGCGAGGAAAACCAGCATATAACAAAATAGTAGAAGTGTTTGGAACGGAAGTATTAAAAGAAGATGGAGAATTGGATCGGCCGAAATTAGGAAGTGTCGTTTTCTATAATGAAGAAAAACGACTGCAGTTAAATAAAATTGTTCATCCTGCGGTGCGTGAGGAAATGAATAGGCAAAAGGAAATGTACATAAAAGAAGGTATGCAAGCGGTTGTGCTAGATATTCCTCTTCTGTTTGAAGGGAAATTAACAAGTCTCGTTGATCGTGTTTTAGTTGTAGCAGTTAAGCCACATACGCAATTAGAACGTTTAATGAAACGAAATAATTTTTCAGAAGAAGAAGCAACGGCGCGTATTCAATCTCAAATGCCGTTAGAAGAAAAAGTGAAGAATGCAGATGAAGTGATAAATAATGATGGCACAATTATGGGAACGAAAACACAATTACAGGTGATTTTAAAGAATTGGAACATTATTGACTAAAAAATTGTGAAATTAATGAAAATGCTTAGTGACATATCCCCTTTTTGTGTTATACTATTATTGGGATTGGAGATAAATAGTATAACGCATTCAAGGGGGATAACATATTATGACTCGTGTGGCAATTAATGGATTTGGACGTATTGGGAGAATGGTATTTCGTCAGGCAATAAAAGAAAGCGCATTCGAAATTGTAGCAATCAATGCAAGCTATCCATCTGAAACGTTAGCACATTTAATTAAATATGATACAGTTCACGGCAAGTTTGACGGAACAGTAGAAGCATTCGAAGATCACTTATTAGTTGATGGGAAAATGATTCGCCTTTTAAACAACCGCGATCCAAAGGAATTGCCTTGGACAGATCTAGGTGTTGAAGTTGTAATTGAAGCAACTGGTAAATTTAATTCAAAAGAAAAAGCAATTCTTCATGTTGAAGCTGGAGCGAAAAAAGTGATTTTAACAGCGCCTGGTAAAAATGAAGATGTAACAATTGTAGTTGGTGTGAACGAAGACCAATTAGATATTACAAAACATACTGTTATTTCAAATGCATCTTGTACAACAAACTGTTTAGCGCCTGTTGTTAAGGTGTTAGATGAGCAGTTTGGAATTGAAAACGGTTTAATGACAACTGTTCATGCTTATACAAATGACCAAAAAAATATTGATAACCCACATAAAGATTTAAGAAGAGCGCGTGCTTGCGGACAATCGATTATTCCGACAACGACAGGTGCTGCGAAAGCGCTTGCAAAAGTTCTTCCGCACTTAAACGGAAAGCTTCATGGTATGGCACTTCGTGTACCAACGCCAAACGTGTCTCTTGTTGACTTAGTAGTAGATGTAAAACGTGATGTGACAGTTGAAGCTATTAATGAAGCATTCAAAACTGTTGCAAACGGTGCATTAAAAGGTATTGTAGAATTCAGCGAAGAGCCTTTAGTATCTATTGACTTTAATACAAATACACACTCAGCTATTATTGATGGTTTATCTACAATGGTAATGGGTGATCGTAAAGTGAAAGTACTTGCTTGGTATGATAACGAGTGGGGCTACTCTCGTCGTGTTGTAGATCTTGTAACGTTAGTTGTTGACGAATTAGCGAAACAAAAAAATGTGCAACATATTTAAGTGAATAAGGGAGAGGGCAAGTGAATATTTGCCCTCTTTTTTTATTTTTTTCTGAAAAGGAAAAAAATTATAGGAGTATATTTTTGAAAGTGGACATACCACGAAACGTTGTGATTACTGTATTTGTGAATCATTTATTTTTTTTAGGGAAAAGTAAAGAGGAAAATATGACAGAAAATCGAAAAAACTGTTGTTGCAAAATGAAAATAAACAAAGTATACTAACACTCGTAAACTTAAGAGCTGAGGTACGTAGTCACTACTTAAAGGGTTAGGACCTCTCTGGACTAACTTTCCCCCGTGGTAGTGGAGCAAGCCAAATTGCAAATTAGTTTTCAATTCGAACAGTTAGAATAAATTTACAAGGGGGAACTGTAGAATGGATACTATGGATACGATGGGTCGTCACGTAATCGCTGAACTTTGGGATTGTGATTTCGACAAGCTTAATGACATGCCGTATATTGAACAATTATTTGTGGATGCAGCACTGAGAGCTGGTGCTGAAGTGCGTGAGGTTGCTTTCCATAAATTTGCACCACAAGGTGTAAGTGGAGTAGTAATTATCTCGGAATCACATTTAACAATTCATAGCTTTCCGGAGCACGGTTACGCAAGTATTGATGTTTATACTTGTGGGGATCGTATTGATCCAAATGTTGCTGCAGAATATATTGCAGAAGGTTTAAACGCGAAAACGCGTGAGAGCATCGAGCTTCCTCGAGGCACTGGTAGCTTCGAAATTAAGCAGAGAGAAACAAAAGCTCTTTAAAAAAGAACATAATTGATTTAAAATGTAAAGAGGTGTATAATGCACCTCTTTTTTAGTTTATAAAAAAGGAAAAATATAACGTACTCGTTAGTGAGATAAATTGAGCTCTTATGAATAAGTTAACGCCCCATCTATCATCTTAGTTTTGAAAACGAGATGATAAAATAATGTGCGTAAACTTAAAGTGGTAAGAGAGTTAGAATGAGTTATATAATATTATATATATATTGTCAGATGAAGTAAGTAGAGGAAAAATAAAGAGTATAGTGTAAAGGAGTGAATATATTGCGTTGTCCATCCTGTTCTCATAATGGTACAAGAGTGTTAGATTCGCGTCCGGTAGACGAGGGGCGCTCTATTCGAAGAAGGAGAGAGTGTGAAAGTTGTTTAAGTCGCTTTACAACATTTGAAAGAGTAGAAGAATCACCTCTTATCGTTGTAAAAAAAGAAGGCACACGTGAAGAGTTTAATAAAGAAAAGATTTTACGCGGCTTAATTAAAGCGTGCGAAAAAAGACCAGTATCTTTAAGGCAATTAGAAGAAGTAACTCAAAGTGTGGAACGTGAACTTCGTAATTTAGGTATATCAGAAGTGAAAAGTGATATGATTGGTGAAATTGTTATGGAAGAACTGCGTGATATTGATGATGTTGCTTACGTGCGTTTTGCTTCTGTATATCGCCAATTTAAAGATTTAAATGTATTTATTGAAGAATTAAAAGATATACTGCAAAAAGAAAGAGAGTAGAAGTTGTATTTTATTCTCTTTACATACCGTAAGGAATGAGATAAGAGAGCTAGAAGCGAAAGCTAATAGCTCTTTTTCGCTAAGAAATTATATAATGAAGATAGAACGAATGAAGTAGAGGATAGATTGGATGAGAGAAAGGAAAAGCAAGAATGGAAAAACAGTCATGGATGGAGCTATTGCCAATTGATCGTTATAAAGTAAGTGCGAAAGGGTTACTGCATAATTACGACCGAAAAGTGTTAACGATGTTGTATCAGCCGTTAGTAGGTAGTAGAGCTTTTAGCTTGTACATGACGCTATGGGGAGAGTTAGAGCAAGATCGTGTGTTTGGAAAAGAGAATACACATCATTCCCTTATGGTGACCATGCAAATGCAGCTTCCCGAAATATATGAGGAACGAGTAAAATTAGAGGCAATTGGGCTTTTGAAGGTATATATTAAGAAAGAAAAAGATATTCGAATGTTTATATACGAATTGCAACCGCCTTTATCTCCGAAACAATTTTTTGATGATATTGTGTTAAGTATCTTTTTATACAATCGATTGAGTCGGACAAAATATAATCAAGTAAAGCAATATTTCTTAGAAGAAGAATTTGATTTTGCTTCTTATGAAAATGTTACGCGTTCTTTCAATGATGTGTTTGGTTCGTTTAATCCAGGACAGCTTGAGCATGCGCAAGAAGATCTTCGTATTCCAAAAACGACAGCTATGCCAAGTAACGAGAAGGGAGACGCTCCAAAGGTTTGGAATGATTTCTTTGATTTCTCCTTATTTGTAGATGGCTTGTCCGCTCTTGTCCCTAAAAAGGCGATTACAGATCAAGTGCGAGAATGTGCCATTACACTTGCTTACGTGTACGATGTAGATGTGTTATCGATGCAAAATATCGTTCTTGGTACGGTGACAGAGATGCAGACAATTGATATCGAAAGGCTTAGAAAAGGAGCACGTGATTGGTATCAGTTCGAAAACGGTCAAGCGTTACCTGTATTAAGTGAAAGAGTACAACCGCACGCTGCACGTATGATGGAAGGGAAAGAGCCTTCTACGCAAGAAGAGATGTTAATAAAACAGTTAGAGGAAATCTCACCAAAACAACTATTGAAAGAAATCTCTGGTGGTGCAGAGGCGACAAAGGCTGACTTGCAGATCGTTGAAGATGTAATGATTAATCAAAAATTAACGCCAGGTGTTGTGAATGTACTTATTTATTACGTTATGCTACGCTCAGATATGAAGCTTGCAAAAACGTATGTGGAGAAAATTGCTGGGCATTGGGCACGTAAAAAGGTCGGTACAGTAGCTGAAGCAATGGCGTTAGCGAAAGAAGAGAATCGTCAATATCAAGAATGGGCTGAGACGAAGAAAAAAGGCCGTACGTCGAAGAAAACGATAAGAAAAGAAATGGTACCAGATTGGCTGAAAGAAGAGCCGAAAGAACAAGAGAAAGAAACAGTGAAGAAAGATGTAAGTAAGAAAAAAGATGCAAGTACGTTAGATGATGAACGAAAACGACTAGAAGAAGTGTTAAAAAAATATAAGCGTGATTAATAGAAGAGAATGAACGCTCTTTGAGGTGAGAAAATGGAGCATATTCAAAATTCATTTGCAAAGTTAATGGAAAATAAAAATTTTAAAAATAGATATGAAGTATTAAAGGCGGAAGTAATGGCACATCCGCGTGTGAAAGAATTTATAGACGAACATCAAGGTGAAGTAACAACTTCTATGATTGAGCGCAGCCTTGTGAAGTTATACGAATATATCGGACAAAGTGTAGGTTGCGCAGATTGTCCGGATTTAGGTTCGTGTAAAAACATGCTGCAAGGATATGAGCCAAAGCTCGTTATTCAGGGGAAGATGATTGATATTCAATACGATCGTTGCGTGAGAAAAGTAGCATATGACGAGAGAAAGAAATATGAAAAACTCGTTCAAAGTGTATATATGCCAACTGACATTTTACAGGCAACGATGGAAAACTTAGATCCTTCAGATTTAGATGCGCGTATTGATGCAATTGGTGCAGCTAATGAATTTTTAAGTACATATGAACCTGGTAAAAAAGTACAAGGTTTATATTTGTACGGTAAATTTGGTGTAGGGAAAACGTATTTGTTAGGAGCAATGGCGAATGAGCTTGCTCAAAAGAAAATCAGTTCGATGCTCGTATACTTCCCAGAATTTTTACGTGAAATTAAAAGTTCGATTCAAGATAATTCGATTGGGGAAAAGATTGATGCGGTGAAACGCGTACAAGTTTTAATGCTAGATGATATCGGAGCAGAAGCGATGTCAAGCTTTGTACGTGACGATGTGCTTGGTGCAATTTTGCAATTCCGTATGTTAGAAAACTTACCGACGTTCTTTACGTCTAACTTTGATTTCAAGGAATTGGAACATCATTTAACGTATACACAGCGTGGTGAAGCAGAACAAATGAAAGCAGCACGTATTATGGAACGAATTAAATATTTAGCGAAGCCAATTCCAATTGGCGGGAAAAACCGACGTCATAAGTAAAGAGTAAGCTGAAAAGCTTGCTCTTTTTTTCGTTTTGAACACTTTTTAGACTAGGTGAATTGTAAAACGAAAAGTTCTTATGGAAAATTCATTGTAGCTTGTATCATTTTTTTCTCCCTCCCTTAATATATATAAAATTAGCAAGCCATATCGAGTGGATCTTCTAACGATAGGAAATGTAATTCTACTAAGAGTGAACTTCACGCGGGACGGACTCTTATAGGATTTGTAACGTATAGATACAATCCTTTAGAGCAGGGATAAAAGGGGGGACAAAAGTGATTGAAATTTGCTTCGAAGAAAAAAATGATGCTATGCATGTATATAGACAACTACTGAAAAGGGCGGAACTGTTATATAAGGAAACGAGTGTGTATTTACAGGAACAAAAAGTGGTGATTCACATACCAGTATGTGAATCGAATTATATTGAAAAGATTTTATTGCCAGTCATGGTATATTTCATTGTGAATGTAAAGCAAAATGAGTGGATGTATACAATCTTAAAAGAAAAGTTTTTTTATGAAGAAGAGGAAGAGTGTCATCAAATATTGCATATGGCACAAGAGATTTTAAAAGGAAGAAGAAAAGGGATTGCTCATGAATTAACACGTCATACATTTGAATCGTATATTAAATCTTCTTTAAATAACTGGCTTTGTGATCCGCTTTCGTTCTCGTTTTCATCATATGTTCGTTTTCGCCTTCGTACATATAGGGAAATGGTAGCTAAGCTTGCTGAAGTGTCGATTGATGAGTATAAGTTGGAACAAGAATATCAAATGTTTATTGAGACGCTAAGGCAACAAGTGCGTAGCCGAAAATCGCGTTTGTCCTGTGTGCATCTTATTTTTGATGAAAGTTTTATTTTCTATGATGATAAAGGTAGACGTTTAAAACAGGAGAAATTGGTCCAATATATAGATGAGGAATTATTAAAGCAAAAGGATGTATATATTGATACGAAAGTAATTGCACCACTTCTCTCTATTTCGCCGAAAAAAATTTATTTATATACGAAAGAACAAGACCATAATATGATTATTACTTTGCGAAATGTATTTCAAGAACGGGTCCAATTACATGGATTACATGAGTTTGAGCGCAATGTGAAAAATTTAAAAAATAAAGGTAACGCCCTTGATTTTCTAAGTTTTTGAGCATATAATTACCTACATAAATGAAATATATTGAAATGTCATGATGAGGACATGAGTAGTTTTCTACGATTTTCAGAGAGGGAAGCCTTAGGGTGTGAGCTTCCTAGTACGGGATTATTACTTACCACCTCTAAACTTTAGCAGTGAACGGTTTTTCTAGTAATTGCTAACGGACAACACCGTTATGTTGAACTTGAGCAATTAACAATAAGGTTAATTGGAACAAGGGTGGAACCACGAATTCAACACTCGTCCCTTTTTACGGGATGAGTGTTTTTTATTTTGAAAAAAAGAGGAGTGACCAGTGATGGCAGATGTAGTTAAAATTACTTTCCCTGATGGAGCTGTGAAGGAGTTTCCAAAAGGCGTAACAACTGAAGAAATCGCAGCTTCTATTAGCCCAGGCTTAAAGAAAAAAGCTGTGGCTGGAAAATTAAACGATGAGATGATCGATCTTGTTACACCAATTGAAGAAGATGGTGCAGTTTCTATTATTACATTAGATTCTGAAGATGGCTTATACATTTTACGCCATTCAACAGCCCACCTTTTAGCGCAAGCGTTAAAACGTTTATATAAAGATGCTAAGCTTGAGCTTGGTATTGGTCCAGTAATCGAAAATGGCTTCTACTACGATATTGATATGGAAGAAGCAATTACAGTTGAAGACTTCAAGAAAATTGAAAAAGAAATGCAAAAAATCGTGAACGAGAACTTAGAAATCGTTCGTCATGAAGTACCACGTGCAGAAGCCCTTCGTCGCTTTGAAGAAATCGGCGATGAGTTGAAATTAGATTTAATTAACGATCTTCCAGAAGATGCGGTTATTTCAATCTATGAGCAAGGCGAATTCTTCGACCTTTGCCGTGGTGTTCACCTTCCATCTACAGGGAAAATTAAAGTATTTAAATTATTAAGCGTTGCGGGTGCTTACTGGCGCGGCGATAGCAATAATAAAATGCTACAACGTATTTACGGTACTGCATTCGTTAAGAAAGCAGAATTAGATGAGCACTTACGTATGCTTGAAGAAGCGAAAGAGCGCGATCACCGTAAATTAGGTAAAGAATTAAAACTATTTACTAATAGCCAAAAAGTAGGACAAGGTTTACCACTTTGGTTACCAAAAGGTGCAACTATCCGCCGCATTATCGAGCGTTACATCGTTGATAAAGAAGCAAGCTTAGGCTATGATCACGTATACACTCCAGTACTAGGAAGCAGAGAGCTTTATGAAACTTCTGGTCACTGGAATCACTACCGTGATGGTATGTTCCCATCAATGGAAATGGATAATGAAGAGTTAGTTCTTCGTCCAATGAACTGCCCTCACCACATGATGGTTTATAAAAATGATATTCACAGTTACCGTGAACTACCAATCCGTATTGCGGAACTTGGAACAATGCACCGCTATGAAATGTCAGGTGCGTTATCTGGATTACAACGTGTACGTGGAATGACTTTAAACGATGCGCACATTTTCGTTCGCCCAGATCAAATTAAAGAAGAGTTAAAACGTGTTGTAAACTTAACTCTAGAAGTGTATAAAGATTTCGGTTTAGAGAACTATTCATTCCGCTTATCTTATCGTGATCCAGCTGATACTAAAAAGTACTATGCTGATGACGAGATGTGGGAAAAAGCACAAGGTATGTTAAAAGAAGCTATGGATGAAATGGGTCTTGATTACTATGAAGCTGAAGGTGAAGCGGCATTCTACGGTCCAAAACTTGACGTTCAAGTTCGTACTGCTCTTGGAAAAGACGAAACACTTTCAACTGTACAATTAGACTTCTTACTTCCAGAACGCTTTGAATTAGCTTATGTTGGTGAAGACGGTAAACAACATCGTCCAGTTGTAATTCACCGTGGTGTTGTATCAACTATGGAACGTTTCGTAGCCTTCTTAATTGAAGAATACAAAGGTGCATTCCCAACTTGGTTAGCTCCAGTTCAAGCACAAGTAATTCCAGTTTCTCCGCAAGTACATTTAGACTATGCGAAGAAAGTGCAAGATGAACTACGCCGTGCTGGTATCCGTGTTGAATTAGATACTCGTGAAGAAAAAATTGGTTACAAAATCCGTGAAGCACAAATGCAAAAAATTCCGTACATGCTTGTAGTAGGTGACAATGAAGTAACTGAAAACGGCGTAAACGTACGTAAATACGGTGAACAAAAATCAGAAACAATCGCATTAGATGCTTTTGTTGATATGATTAAAGTAGAAGGAAAACGATAAGACAGAGCCGCGGTATACCGCGGCTTTCGTATGTATTATAAAAAAGAAAAACTAGAAAAAATAACCAAACAATACTTATCATAAAAAAGTATTGCAAGTATGTTAGTTGTTTGTTACAATATTTCTTGTTGTTAGTAAAACACATCGCGTCTTCTTGACAGACGTCATGTCCTATGGTAAACTCATCAAGGATAATAGAATATTGTTTTGTGGAACAAGTAGAAGCACCCGCTTCTCACCTGATGGACGCATTCGCAGTTTACAGGTAAATGTATTTCTTACTTAAGAATTTACAAGTGTGGGTGTCGTATGCCCGCACTTTTTTTGTCGGGTTCTATGACTACAAAAGATGTTCTGAAAAAACCTTGGAGGTGGCTTACTATTAGCAAGGATATGATGATTAACGAGCAAATTCGTGCACGTGAAGTACGTTTAGTTGGTGCAAATGGCGATCAACTTGGAATCAAGTCTCGTAATGACGCTTTAGACTTAGCTGCAAATCTTAATCTTGATTTAGTATTAGTTGCTCCAAATGCGAAACCGCCAGTATGCCGCATTATGGACTACGGTAAATTCCGCTTTGAGCAACAGAAGAAAGAAAAAGAACAGCGCAAAAATCAAAAAGTAATTAGCATGAAAGAAGTTCGTTTAAGTCCAACAATTGATGAACACGACTTTAACACAAAACTTCGTAATGCTATCAAGTTTTTAGAGAAAGGCGACAAGGTTAAAGCGTCAATTCGCTTTAAAGGACGTGCCATTACTCATAAAGAAATCGGTCAACGTGTTTTAGATCGCTTCTCAGAAGCTTGTGCTGAAGTTAGTACAATTGAATCTAAGCCTAAAATGGAAGGACGTAGTATGTTCTTAGTTTTAGCACCGAAAAACGATAAGTAATAGATAGAGGAGGAAATACCTATGCCTAAACAAAAAACTCATCGCGGCTCTGCAAAGCGTTTCAAAAAGACTGGATCAGGTAAACTGAAACGTTCTCACGCTTACACAAGCCATTTATTCGCTAACAAATCTACAAAAGCTAAACGTAAACTACGTAAAGCTGGTGTAGTAAGCGCTGGTGACTTCAAACGCATTCGTCAAATGCTTGACAACTTAAAATAAGTTCGGCTGATATATAGAACAATTAGGAGGTAATATTATGCCAAGAGTAAAAGGTGGTACAGTTACTCGTCAACGTCGTAAAAAAGTTATAAAATTAGCAAAAGGTTACTACGGTTCTAAGAGTACATTATTCAAGGTTGCTAACCAACAGGTTATGAAATCTCTAATGTATGCATTCCGTGACCGTCGTCAAAAGAAACGTGACTTCCGTAAATTATGGATTACACGTATCAACGCAGCTGCTCGTATGAATGGTCTTTCTTACAGCCGCTTAATGCACGGTCTTAAAAATGCTGGCATCGAAGTTAACCGCAAGATGCTTGCTGACTTAGCTGTTCATGACGAAAAAGCTTTCGCTGAATTAGCAACAGTTGCAAAAAACAACATTAACTAATTAATTAGTTGAAACCTTAGAAGATTTTTCTTCTAAGGTTTTTTTATTTGTATGCAAAAGGAAGTATGTCGTTATGGATATGACAAAATCAATATAAAAGCTATAGCGATATAGAAGAATATATATATGAAGCCAGGAGAATTCTCCTGGCTTTTTTCAATTATCTCCCTTTGGAAAGAAGAGTATCTTTCCTACCTGAAACGACACTGCTATAATGGAAAGATGATATGGAACTTTCATCAGATAAAATAAAATTTTTATCAGTGGACAATCCCCGGATAATGATTAACTATCACCAATCGGAGTGAACAATCTAATAGTGATGATTGAAACGTATTTGTAAATTAAGGACAAGCTATTTTGTAAAGAGATAAATGGCTGACTTATTAATAAGAAACGAAAAATAATAATGAACTTTGAGATGAAACAACATTGTTGCGTAAAATGCGATGTTGGAGGAGGACAATAGAATGGACTTACTACAACTATTTAAATTACAAAAAGAATTAGATGACCGTATTGTGAAAGAGCATGACTTACAACCGAAAAAATTGTTAAAAGAAAAAATGTTAGCTCTTCTTGTAGAAATTGGAGAACTTGCAAATGAAACACGTTGTTTTAAATATTGGAGCAACAAACCAGCATCAGAACGTGAAGTAATATTAGAAGAATACGTAGATGGTTTGCATTTTATTTTATCAATCGGAATTGATTTAGGTATTGATAAAAACTTCCTATTCTATAAATGTGCACAAACGAATAAAACACAAGTAGAAATTTTCTTAGACACATATGCGAAGGTGATTCGCTTTACAGATCAACCATCTATTACGAACTATATTGAATTATTTACAAGCTACCTTCGACTTGGACAGGCGCTAGAGTTTGAACAAGAAGAGATTGAAAAGGCATATTTAGATAAAAACGAAGTAAATCATGAGCGTCAAACACAAGGATACTAATTTAATTTTTGAATATTTCAGTTTCCTTTTGTATAATGAAGTGACTGAAGAAAAAGGAGGGTGTTGGCAATGACAAAATTAGACGCGACATTGACAATGCTAAAAGAATTAACAGATGCACGTGGTATTGCGGGTAACGAGCGTGAACCACGTGAAGTAATGAAGAAATATATTGAGCCGTTTGCGGACGAACTTTCTACTGATAATTTAGGAAGTTTAGTTGCGAAAAAAGTAGGGGAAGAAAATGGCCCGAAAATTATGGTTGCAGGTCATTTAGATGAAGTTGGCTTTATGATTACGCAAATTGATGACAAAGGTTTCCTTCGTTTCCAAACAGTTGGTGGCTGGTGGTCACAAGTTATGCTTGCGCAGCGCGTGACAATTGTAACGCGTAAAGGAGATGTAACAGGTGTAATTGGTTCAAAACCACCGCACATCTTACCTCCAGAAGCGCGCAAAAAGCCAGTTGATATTAAAGACATGTTCATCGATATTGGTGCTTCTAGCCAAGAGGAGGCAATGGAGTGGGGCGTACGACCAGGAGATCAAGTTGTACCTTACTTTGAATTCCAAGTGATGAAGAATGAAAAAATGTTACTTGCAAAAGCATGGGATAACCGAATCGGTTGTGCAATTGCAATTGATGTATTAAAACAATTAAAAGATGAAAAGCATCCAAACGTTGTATATGGCGTAGGGACTGTACAAGAAGAAGTCGGTCTTCGTGGTGCGAAAACATCTGCAAACTATATTAAACCAGATATCGCGTTCGCAGTAGATGTTGGTATCGCTGGTGACACGCCTGGTGTAACGGCAAAAGAAGCGCAAAGTAAAATGGGTGATGGACCACAGATTATTTTATATGATGCGTCTGTTATTGGTCATACTGGTTTACGTGACTTTGTAGTTGATGTTGCTGACGAATTAGAAATTCCATATCAATATGATTCAGTAGCGGGCGGTGGAACGGATGCAGGTGCAATTCACATTGCTGTAAATGGTATTCCGTCTATGGCAATTACGATTGCAACGCGCTACATTCATTCTCATGCGGCAATGTTACACCGTGATGACTATGAAAATGCAGTGAAGTTAATTGTAGAAGTTATTAAACGTCTTGATAAAGAGGCTGTACATAACATTACATTTAATTAATAGAAAAAGCGAAGGAGTCTCTCCTTCGCTTTTTTATGTTTTAAAAAGGTCTCTCTAATCCAGCGGCAGTATGAGCTCCTAAAATAATTAAACGAGTTAATTGCATGGCCATAAAATGCGGAGTATATATCATCCCTCTTTTTAACCATGACATAATCATCCCGATATGAGCCCCTGTTACATAGCTAATTAAAATATCACGAGGAACCATAAGATCTTTATCATCTGGTTGTGAAATAGATAAGCTTAATGTTAAATGAGTTTGTATTGTTTTCATCATTTTATAAGAGTAGTTTCCAGCAGCTTTATCACCAAGCATAACGTTATAGAAGTTCGCATTTTCTGCAATATGTTCGAATAAGGCTAGAAAGGTTGGATTTGGTGAATCAAATGTAAGTTGAAACTCTTCTTTATTTCTATTTTTGGGTTTAATAACTTCTGTTAGCTTCTCTAACATTTCTTCAATGCTTTTGTCTAATAAGTCATATTTATCATGGTAATGACTATAAAACGTAGCACGATTTACAGGAGCGCGTTCTGCGATATGTTGAACAGTTACATTTTCAAAGCCCTTTTCGCCTACTAAAGCGACAAAAGCATCCTGTATGAGTTGTCTCGTCCGCTTTACACGTGGATCATTTGTATTTTTAATAGACATTGTTACTTCTCCTCGTTTAATTTTTTATACTTAAACAACACGATGGTATTATATTGTTGTTTAAGCGACATTTCATACGGAAATTGTCGGTTGTAGTTTCAAAATAATTATTTATAATTATAAACGATAGTCCTTCAGAAATCAGCACCGCTCGCAGGTAGACATATTCTCGTTTACGCTGTAAATGGTGTGATTTTTTTGTTTAAAGGTTAATATAATTAACAATTAAACAATCTAAACAATAAGGACGTAAATAGTTTAGAAAAAAATTATATGCGATATAAGGAGAGGAATGCAATGAATCAGTTTCGAAGAATGGTGATTATCAACATTATCACATTAATTGTACTAGTTGGCGGCGGTATTGGCGGTTATTATTATTACAATCAAGCGGAAAATTACTTGAAAACAGACAATGCAAAAATTGATGGAAAGGTAATTTCGATTGCATCACCAGTAGCAGGTAAATTAACTGACTGGAAAGCTGAAGTAGGTAAGAATTACAATGAGAACGATAAATTAGGTGCTGTGACTGTAGCGGCAGCAAATGGGGAACAAACAGTAGATGTAACAATTCCGCAAAATGCAACAGTTGTACAATCAAACGCGACGACAAATGCTTTCGTTGGAGCAGGTAGCCCAATTGCTTATGCATTTGATATGAACAACTTATGGGTAACAGCAAACATTGAAGAAACAGATGTTGACGATGTACAAAAAGGTCAAGACGTAGATGTGTATGTAGATGCATACCCAGATACAACGTTATCAGGAAAAGTAGAGCAAGTCGGATTAACAACAGCGAACACATTCTCTATGTTACCATCAAGCAACGCAACAGCGAACTATACGAAAGTAACACAAGTAGTACCAGTTAAAATTTCTTTAGATCATAGTAAATCAGTAAATATTGTTCCTGGAATGAATGTGTCAGTTCGTATTCATAAGTAAGGGGGAGATGAGATGTCCTCAATTGCAATTGTAGGATATGCACTATTTTGTATAATCGTCTTCTTCCTTGTAAATCGTCTTTTACGAAAGAAAAAAACGAACGTGGGAGAAGAACAAGTCCCAGCCGTAAATAAAATAGAAGTAAGTAAAGTAGAAACAGAAGAGAAAGAAATAGAACGAAAGCAAGAAAAGGAAATTTCTAATGTAGTTGAGTTAGAAACCGGAAAGCAAGAAGAAGTAAAACAAGAAAATGAAGTGCCGAAAAAACAAATGTCTACGCCTGTAGAGAATGTGAACGTAAAAGCAGTTGTAGCTGTATTAATTCTTGGCATGTTCGTTTCTATTTTAAACCAAACAATCATTAACGTTGCATTGCCTCCGTTAATGAATGAATTTAACGTATCAACTTCAACAGCACAATGGTTAATTACCGGTTTCATGCTTGTGAATGGTATTTTAGTACCGATTAGTGCCTTTTTGGTTTCACGATTTACGTACCGTAAATTATTTGTAGCGGCAATGTTATTCTTCACGGTAGGATCTATCATTTGTGCTACTTCAGGAAACTTTACGATGATGATGACAGGCCGCGTTATTCAAGCGGTTGGAGCAGGTATTTTAATGCCGGTTGGTATGAATATCTTCATGACGTTGTTCCCGCCTCATAAGCGCGGAGCGGCGATGGGATTACTAGGTGTAGCGATGATTTTAGCTCCAGCTATCGGACCAACTGTAACAGGTTGGGTAATTGAAAATTACAGCTGGAACTTAATGTTCTATGCGATGTTTATTATCGGTTTAATTATTACGTTCCTATCTTTAAAATTCTTTACACTAGCTCAGCCAGTATCTAAAACGAAATTAGATATATTTGGTGTTGTTAGTTCAAGTATTGGACTAGGAAGCTTATTGTACGGATTTAGTGAAGCTGGAAATAATAGTTGGACTAGTGCAGAAGTTATTATTTCACTTGTTATCGGTGTAATTGGGTTAGCATTATTTATTTGGAGAGAGTTAACAACGGACAATAAAATGCTTGATTTACAAGTGTTTAAATATCCGGTATTTACGTTTACTTTAGTAATTAATGCAATCGTTACGATGGCATTATTCGGAGGTATGTTATTGCTTCCGGTATATCTGCAAAACATTCGCGGTTTCACACCGATAGAATCAGGTTTATTATTACTTCCAGGATCATTAATTATGGGGATCATGGGACCTATTGCAGGTAAACTATTTGATAAATATGGTATTCGTCCGTTAGCGATTGTTGGATTAGCCATTACAACGTTTGCGACATATGAATTCACAACGTTATCGATGGATACACCATATAGCGTTATTATGACGGATTATATTATACGTTCAATTGGTATGTCATTCATTATGATGCCAATTATGACAGCTGGTATGAACGCACTGCCGATGAAATTAATTTCTCACGGTACAGCAACGCAAAATACATCAAGACAAGTAGCTGGTTCAATTGGAACAGCGATATTAATTACACTTATGACGCAACAAACGACTGCTCACGTAGCAGATTACGGCAACATGTTAACGACGTCAAACCCAATTTTAGTTGATAAAGTACATGGTATGGGCCAAAGTTTAGCAGCGATTGCCGGATCAGCTCAAGCAGGAGATGCGATGAGCACGCAACTATTATTCGGACAAATTTCAAAGCTATCTGCAATTAACGGTATTAACGATGCCTTCTTAATTGCAACGATACTCGCAGGTATTGCTTGGGTGTTATCGTTCTTCTTACCATCAGGCAATAAACCAAATAGAAAAGCAGGGAATTAATTTCCCTGCTTTTTTGTGCTTTTTTATGCAGTTAGATATAAAAGATGATAACCAGTTACGGAGCACAGCCCTGTTATAACTAAAATCGTCCCCATAGAACGAATACTCGATATTTGTCTTCCGCTTATAATAGCTAATAGTCCAGCTAAAGAGAAGAAGCACCAATATAAAGTTCCTGAAATTGGAACAATCCCCTCTAAATCTATTCCAGAACCTATACAAATGATAGGAACAACGATAAGTAATATGCTAATTAAACCTGCTATAAGAGTAAGTAATTTACGGTGTTTCATGCCAGCAATAATTAAAAAAATGCCGACGATGAGCTCGCATAACATCAAAGTAAGAGCTAAAATCATCCAAGTTAATATTCCGAACACTTTTGTATTACCTCCAATTTATCGGTTTCTAAAAACTATTATATATAGTATGAATCACCTACAGTCATGAGTAACCAGAAGATAACCCCTAACATACCAGCGATAAAAATAATGAATCCCATATTACGTATACTTTTAATTTTTGCTTGTAATCCACTTAATCCTGCCAATAATCCAGTTAAAGAAAACAGTATCCAATATAAAGTAGTTGAAATAGGGAGGGTTGTAGTGCTCTCCACTCCCATGCCCCAAAAAACAAAAGGTAGTGTGACAAAGGAAAAGCTAAGTAGCCCCATTAAACCGACAAATAATTTACGGTGCTTCACGCTAGTAACAATTAAAAAAATACCACCGAAAAATCCGCATAAAACAAGAAGTGGCATATAAACAACCCAAAGTAAGCTCAACATATGTAATCTCCTTCTATGTAATCAGTTATATTTTACTACATGAGGTTTATTTTAGGTATTATTAATAAATATGTATAAATTGATAGAAATGAGAAGTAACAATACGAATTAATAAAAGAGGTATCGCAATGATACCTCTTTTTAACTCAAGAATGCTAACGTATTATTCATAATATGGAATAACATAGCTGGAATAATGGATTTTGTTTTTTTACATAAAATAGCCATTAATAATCCCATGAAGAAAGTAATTACCATTACTCCAAGTGAGTATGTATGAGCGATACCGAAGAAGAAACTTGTTATGATGGCTGCAATCCAAAATGGAAAGCGCTCTGAGAAGAAGCGAAGTATAAAGCCACGGAAAATAAGCTCTTCAAAAATTGGTGTAAGTATTGCGAAACCGATAAGTAATAATATTTGATACTGCTTAAAAACGTCTAAGTTTAATGCGGAAGATTGCTGTTTTGTTGCGTCTTGGAACACATAATTTAACAAGATGTAATTGAGTATAATGTTTATAGCGAAGAAGAGAAGTAAGTATACGTATGTACGCCATTCTTTAAGTGCTTTAAAGTTAAATGATTGTAGTAGTAATTTTTTTGCGGGTTCGAATTTAAAAATGAAGAATAACAACACGGCTAGTTGTAATACGATACTTGTAGTATTTACGATAGATTCATACAGGGCAATTTGTTTTTTATCTGTAAGACCTGCTGTATAAATTGTTAAGGGCATTGTGAGGAACACAGTAATAAGTCCGGTTCCGAAAAAAGCGAATAAAACGGAGCTAATAAATTGTCCCCATGACATAGAGTATTTCTGTTCATTAGAAAGTTGTGTAGCGGGTTGCATTTATAAAATCACCTCTTTATATTTGTATATTTAATTATAAAGTATTTTGTTTTTATATGTAACATTTAAATATTACATATAAAGTGAAACTTTAATCAGTGGGGAGGTTCATCCCACACTGATTATTAGTTGAACCAATCGGGCTTTTACGGGCAGTTGATTCCCCTACCTAATTTCTTTACTTCCGCTGAATTTTGAGGTGGGGGTCTTACTGCCCGTTAATGCGGGGTAAAGGTGTATTTTCCATAAAATAATAAAAGAGGTATCACCCTATAGTGATGCCTCTTTCTCATTGATAACTATGTTCTGCCTTGTTATTCGATTTTGATTGCTCTATTTGTAATTCACGCTCTACCAATCGATCTAACTGCTGAATTGCTTTTAGTGCTTTTTCATAAGAGATAGTTCGATAGTGGTGTGCGCCGCCTGGTTCTTCGTCTGCTTCATCTGCCCACTTAATAATGTTTTGTAGAGGTGTTCTTTCAATTGATTGTTCTACTAGGAAAGAATCAGTATGCAATAGAATTGCAACAGAAATTTCTTTGGCTTGTTTCGGATGTTCGCCTAATCGGATTAATAACTTATGAGCTCTTTCAGCGCCTTTAATTGCATGGATATCATTCTTTTTATATAAGTCATAGTCCCATTCGCCGCCTGTGTACCAAGTATGATGTCCCATATCATGAAGGAAACCAGCTTTTGTTGCAGCATCGACTGAGGCATGATGCTTTTTCGCTAAGTGAAACGCATGGTAAGCGACAGCAATCGCGTGGACCATTCCAGAACGGTTTACATATTTTTGTGTAATGTGGTGTTTAAAAACTTGTTCAAGCGTAATACGTTGCATAAAACATTCACTCCTTTTATCTAATGGTGTCTGTGAAGAAAATCGATCGGTTTAAATGTATTTTGAACATTGTACTCCATCCGGGTAGCGTTAGTAAAGTAGAAATGTTTAGGAGAAGAAAAAAATTTTCCGCAAAAAAATCACCTTAGCTTATGCGAAGGTGATTTTCAAATTGCTTATTTTTTTAATCCTTGCTCTAGCGTTTCTAACATTTCGTGCTTTTCATTTTCATCAGCGTTTTTCCAAATGACTTCGAATAAAACACCAAGACCTGGAAGCATTTTTTCTTCACCGCTTTGAATTGCATCGACAATTGTTTCTTGTAATTGGTCTTGTGAATTTCCAGATACATTTGCTAATACAGCACCACGTAAATTAAAACTCATTGCTTTCACCTCTTCTTCAGAATTGAAACTGACGTTAGTTTTTGTTCTTTTTTATGTAAATATGTATGAAAAATAGGCTATAATGATAAGACAAGAAGAGAGGGAAATACATATTATGAAAAACATTGATTCAGTACAAAATCCGCGTGTGAAGCAGTGGAAAAAGCTGCAGACGAAAAAAGAGCGCGATAAAAAAGGTTTATTTTTTGTAGAAGGATTCCACTTAGTCGAGGAAGCTTTAACAGCAGGAGTTGTAACAGAACTTATCGTTTCTGATCAGACAGATCTTCCGAAAGATTGGACAGTTGATGATGTGGAAATGTATATCGTACCTGAAGCAATCGTAAAGATACTTCGTGAAACAGAAACGACGCAAGGTGTGTTTGCTGTTTGTGAGAAACACGAGAGTGAAGTAGCTCTTGCAGATGGTAAGTTTCTTTTATTAGATGGCCTTCAAGACCCAGGAAATTTAGGGACAATTATTCGTACAGCTGATGCAGCTGGTATTCATGCCGTTGTGCTTGGAGAAGGATGCGTTGATGCATATAATAGTAAAGTGCTTCGCTCTACACAAGGTTCTATTTTCCATTTACCAGTTGTAAAAGGTAACTTAGAAGAATGGGTAGACAAGTTAAAAGAAAACAACGTTCCTGTATATGGAACAGCTCTTGAAAATGGAGTTCCGTATGGTGAAGTAACACCAGCTGGTAGTTTTGCATTGATTGTAGGAAATGAAGGAAGCGGCGTAAGCCAAGAAATTCTTGCAAAAACGGATCAAAACTTGTATATTCCGATTTACGGCGGGGCAGAATCATTAAATGTTGCGGTTGCAGCAGGGATTTTAACGTATTATTTGCAAAGCCCAGTTGCGAACAAATAAAAAACTTCTTATAATAAGTTGAAGTATATTATATTAAAAGTTAAATAACGAAAAACGTTGATAGAGAAAAGTAACTTACAAAATCGCCATATAGGGAGAGAATGCCTTAGACTGAAAGCATTCTTATGGTAGACGGAAGTGAATTCACCTCTGGAGTTGACGCCAGGACCATGTATATGTAAAGGCGTTCCGGTCAGAATTGATCGTTATAACTAATGAGTGGGCAGACTTGTTCTGTCAATTTAGGGTGGTACCGCGAATTTACCTCGTCCCTTTTTGGGAGCGAGGTTTTTTTATTTTTAAAATTAGGAGGGTTCCAAATGGAAGCACGTTTAAAAGAGCTAAAGCAAAAAGCGTTAGAGCTTATTGAAGAAGCGAAAGAGCTAAAGGGCTTAAACGACGTACGCGTAGCGTATTTAGGGAAAAAAGGTCCAATTACAGAAGTATTACGCGGCATGGGAAAATTATCAGCAGAAGAGCGTCCACGTATGGGAGCATTAGTAAATGAAGTACGTGAAGCGATTCAAACGCGTTTAGACGACAAAATTGGTAACTTAGAAAAAGCAGTAATTGAAGCGAAGTTAGCTACTGAAACAATTGATGTTACACTACCAGGTCGTCCTGTTGAAACAGGTTGTCATCATCCGTTAACAGCTGTTGTCGAACAAATTGAAGATGTATTCATCGGTATGGGTTATGAAGTAGCTGAAGGAACAGAAGTAGAAAAAGACTACTACAACTTCGAAGCATTAAATTTACCGAAAGATCACCCAGCGCGTGATATGCAAGATACATTCTACATTACAGAAGAAACGTTACTACGTACACATACATCTTCTGTGCAAGCACGTACGATGGAAAATAATAAAGAAAAAGGCCCGATTAAAATTATTTGTCCTGGTAAAGTGTATCGCCGCGATGATGATGATGCGACGCATTCACACCAGTTCATGCAAATTGAAGGTCTTGTAATTGATAAAAACATTCGCATGAGTGACTTAAAAGGTACACTACAAGTATTCGTGAAAAAGATGTTCGGTGAAGATCGTGAAATCCGTCTTCGTCCAAGTTTCTTCCCATTCACAGAGCCATCTGTAGAGATGGATATTTCTTGTATGATGTGTCACGGCAAAGGTTGCGGCACTTGTAAAGGAACTGGCTGGATCGAAATTTTAGGCGCAGGTATGGTTCACCCGAACGTACTTGAAATGGCTGGTTATGATTCAAAAGAATATCAAGGTTTCGCATTCGGTATGGGCGCAGAGCGTATCGCAATGTTGAAATACGGCGTAGATGACATTCGTCATTTCTATACAAATGATGTACGTTTCTTACAACAATTCAAACGAGCGTAAGGGAAGGAGAGGATAAGTATGTTCGTATCATATCGTTGGTTACAAGAGTATGTAGATATTAAAGATGTAACAGCACAAGAACTAGCAGATAAAATCACGAAAAGTGGTATTGAAGTAGAAGGTGTTGAAGTATTAAATAAAGGTGTAAAAGGTGTTGTAGTTGGTCACGTATTAGAATGTGAAAAACACCCAGAAGCTGATAAATTAAGCAAATGCTTAATCGATATCGGTGAAGAAGAGCCAGTTCAAATTATTTGTGGAGCTGCTAACATTGCAAAAGGTTTAAAAGTACCAGTTGCAAAAGTTGGAGCTGTACTTCCTGGCAACTTCAAAATTAAAAAAGCAAAACTACGTGGTGAAGCTTCTCACGGTATGGTTTGTGCTCTTCAAGAGCTTGGTATTGATGGGAAACTAGTTGCGAAAGAATACGCAGACGGTATCTTCATCTTCCCAAGTGACGCTGAAGTTGGTGCAGATGCACTTGAAATTTTAAACTTACATGACGAAGTACTTGAGCTTGGTTTAACACCAAACCGTGCAGATTGCTTAAACATGTTAGGTGTTGCATATGAAGTCGCTGCTATTTATGGTCGTGAAGTAAAACTTCCAGCTATTAGCTTACAAGAAGCAACAGAAAAAACTTCTGATTACATTTCTGTAAGTGTAGAAGCGAAAGAAGAAAACCCATTATATATTGCAAAAATGGTGAAGAACGTAAAGATTGGTCCATCACCAATGTGGATGCAAACGCGCCTTATGGCAGCTGGCATTCGTCCAATTAGCAATGTAGTTGATATTACAAACTACATTTTAATGGAATACGGCCAACCGTTACATGCATTCGATTACGATAAATTAGGTTCAAAAGAAATCGTTGTTCGTCTTGCAAAAGAAGGCGAAAAAATTGAAACGTTAGATGATCAAGAGCGTACGTTACAAAGCCACCACCTTGTAATTACAAACGGAACAAAAGCTTTAGCTGTTGCTGGTGTAATGGGCGGAGCGGATTCTGAAGTTACAAATGAGACAGTGAACGTTTTAATCGAGTCTGCATACTTTGCAGGTCAAACAGTACGCCGTACATCAAAAGACTTAGGTCTTCGTAGTGAATCAAGTGCACGTTTTGAAAAAGGAATCGATCCAACACGTACATTTGAAGCAATTCAACACGCAGCTGCTTTAATGGCGAAATACGCTGGCGGAGAAGCACTTGAAGGTGTAGTGGAAGCTGACAACTTACAAGTACAAGAGCATACAGTATCTGTTACTGCTGAAAAAGTAAACCGTGTATTAGGTACAAATATTTCTGCAAGTGAAATGGGTACAATGTTCACAAACTTGAAGTTCCCATTCACAGAAGTAGAAGGAACATTCCATATAAATGTACCGGCACGTCGTCCTGATATTACAATTTCAGAAGACTTAGTAGAAGAAGTAGGTCGCCTATACGGTTATGACCACATTCCAGTTACATTACCTTCTGGAACAATGACACGTGGTAAATTAACATCAGCACAAACGAAACGTCGTAAAGTACGTCGCTTCTTAGAAGGTGCTGGTTTATATGAAGCAATCACGTATTCGTTAACAAGTGCTGACAAAGCGAAACAATATATGGTTGAGCCAAACGAAAAGGCGCCTGTAAATCTTGCACTTCCAATGAGTGAAGAACGTAGCCAACTTCGTTTAAGCCTAGTGCCACAATTGTTAGAAGCAGTTTCATACAATGTTGCACGTAAAAACGACAGTGTAGCTTTATACGAAGTAGGTTCTATCTTCTTACCAACAGAAGCAGGAGAACTTCCGAAAGAAGAACAACATCTTGCAGGTGTTATGACAGGTCTTGCTCTTCACCATGCATGGCAAGGTGAGAAAAAAGTAGTAGACTTCTTCGTTGTGAAGGGTGTACTAGAAGGATTATTTGACGTACTTGGCGTTGCAAACCAAATCACTTATGCACCAGCAAAACGTGAAGGTATGCACCCAGGTCGTACAGCTGACATCGTATTAGATGGCGAAGTAATTGGTTTCATCGGTCAATTGCACCCAGAAGCAGAAAAACAATTAGATGTGAAAAATACATTCGTATTCGAACTGTCTCTTGTAAAAGTATTCGGTGCAGATGCTGAAGAAACTTACTACGCAGCAATTCCACGTTTCCCATCTATGACACGTGATATGGCTGTTGTCGTAACGAAAGAAACAAAAGCTGGCGAAATGAAGCAAGTTATTGCTGAAGCTGGCGGAGAACTTCTGAAAGACGTAACACTATTCGACTTATACGAAGGTGAAAAAATGGAAGAAGGCAAGAAATCACTTGCATTCTCTATGACTTACTTCGATGCAGAACGTACGTTAACAGACGAAGAGGTAACAGAAGCACATAACCGTGTATTAACAACGGTAGAAGAGAAATTTGGTGCGGAGTTACGTAAGTAATGAGAAATTGCCGGATTCATTCCGGCAATTTTTTTATGGCACGATTGTCGATCTATGATAAAAATCGCCGATAAATATCAAGGTATCTTGCATCTTTCTCTCGAATGTAGTACATTAATTTTAGTTTAACAAAATGAAAGACGATGATAAGGAAAAGTAGTATATACTATAATCCAAAGCGAGTCAGGGACGGTGAGAGCCTGATGAGGCGGTATATGTGAAGAACACCTTGGAGTTGCTAACCGAAATTGAATCTTGTATTCAAGAGTAGACTTAGACGGGAATCCGGCCTGTTACAAACCGGGAAGTATGTATTACATACGAGTTAAAGTTGGTCTTTATGACAAATTGGGTGGTACCGCGAAGTTTAACCTTTCGTCCCTTTATGGATGAAAGGTTTTTTTGTATTTAAATATATGTGCAAAGGAGAATTTCACTATGGAAAACACATTAGTAAAAAGTCTGTATAGAGATACAGATAAATACGCAGGTCAAACAGTACAAGTATCAGGGTGGATTCGTAACTTACGTGATTCAAAAGCATTTGGTTTCATCGAATTAAACGACGGTAGCTTCTTCAAAAGCGTTCAAATCGTTTTCGATACAGAGTTAGAAAACTTCAAAGAAATTGCAAAGCTTCCACTTAGTTCTTCAGTTAAAGTAGAAGGTAAAGTAATTGCAACGCCTGGAGCGAAGCAACCATTTGAAATTAAAGCAGAAAAAATTGATATCGAGGGCTTATCAGATTCTGATTACCCACTTCAAAAGAAACGTCACACGTTTGAATACTTACGTACAATTGCTCACTTACGTCCAAGAACAAATGCATTCTCTGCAACGTTCCGTGTACGTTCTGTCGCAGCATTTGCAATTCACCAGTTCTTCCAAGAGCGTGGATTCGTACATGTTCACACACCAATCATCACTGGTAGTGATACAGAAGGTGCAGGCGAAATGTTCCGCGTAACAACGCAAGATTTAAACAACGTACCAAAAGGCGAAGACGGACAAGTTGATGAATCAAAAGACTTCTTCGGCAAAGAAACAAACTTAACAGTAAGTGGACAGCTGAACGCTGAAGCTTATGCATTAGCATTCCGTGACGTATACACATTCGGACCTACATTCCGTGCGGAAAACTCAAACACAACTCGCCATGCTGCTGAGTTCTGGATGGTTGAGCCGGAGATTGCATTCGCTGAATTAGGCGATGTAATGGATCTTACAGAAGATATGCTGAAATATGCAATGAAATACGTACTAGAGCATGCACCAGAAGAAATGGAATTCTTCAACAGCTTCGTTGATAAAACAGTTCTAGAGCGCATGAACAACGTAATCAACTCTGACTTCGGTCGTATCACATATACAGAAGCAATTAAAGTGCTTCAAGAGTCAGGTGCTGACTTCAAATACCCAGTAGAATGGGGTATTGACTTACAAACAGAGCACGAAAGATACTTATCAGAAGAAATCTTCAAACGCCCTGTATTCGTAACTGACTATCCAAAAGACATTAAAGCGTTCTACATGCGTATGAATGAAGATGGAAAAACAGTAGCTGCTACTGACCTTCTAGTTCCTGGCATCGGCGAATTAATCGGCGGAAGTCAACGTGAAGAAAGAATGGACGTTTTAGTAGATAGAATTAAAGAACTAGGCATGAACGAAGAGGACTACTGGTGGTACTTAGAACTTAGAAAATACGGCGGTACAAAACACGCTGGATTCGGTCTAGGTTTCGAGCGCTTCCTAATGTACATCACTGGCATGGCTAACATCCGTGACGTAATTCCATTCCCAAGAACTCCAGGTTCTTCTGAGTTCTAAAATATGGAAAAAGCGAGAGGGTTTCCTCTCGCTTTTTATTTTGTATATTGTATAGTTTATTCTCCCGTAGCAAAAAGTAACGCGAAGGGGTGAATATAAATGAGTAAAAAAGTGAAAAAAGATCATTCAAGATCAAGCCTAGGTTCTCCAGAAGTAGAAGGACAAGGAACGACGACACATGAAACAGGTTCTCATAAAGTATCTTCATCAAATAAGAAGCAGAAAAGAAGCTAACATAAAAAAGGGAGAGTCTTGGCGGCTCTCCCTTTTTGTGTATTATATCTTATTATCATTGATCTCTTTTGTAATCTTATCTACATCTTTGTCTAATCGATCTAAATAGAAAAACCATAGTAAGCTTATGAGCACGTAGTAGATGGCCATTACACCAAGATTATCAGATATATTTTCGAATGTGGATTTAGTAGTGAAAAAAACGCCCCAAATGGTAGAAATAGTGAGGAAAGAAAGTGGGCCAACGAGATGTACGAAAACATATAATAACTTTTTAACTTTTACAGCGTTCATATGAACTCCCTCCTTATGTAAACAATCCTTTTCTTCTAATCATAAACTCAAGTTCCTCACAGAAGTGTTGTAATTTTGCTGGATTATGTATTAACAAGCGGGCATCGTGTTTCCCGATAAAGTGAAACTTTAATCAGTGGGGGGTTTCTTCATCCCCCACTGATTATTAGTTGAACCAATCGGACTTTTATGGACAGTTGATTCCCCACCTAGCTTCTTTGCTGTCCATTAAAGCGGGATAAACCTTCGAATCCGAAAGTTTAATAAGAAAGACCGGCCATAACGCTCTATTAAATCGTTGAACTCTCGTTGCTCACTGAGTAGCTGAATGTTTTCTCTAATTTCGAACTGTCTTTCGTGTGGATCACCTAGTAAAATATTTAGAATTATTTGTAGAAGTAGCAATGGGAATCTCCTCCGTTGTTGCAATTTAATTCTGTATATTTAGATTATAACAAAAAAGGATTTTTTTGTAAATTTTATATGTTATGATGAAATAAAAAGTGATTTAGGGATGTTTATATAATTGAGGAGAGGGAGTAATGATTTGACAAATAATGCATTGTTTAGATTGAAATTTCGTTATATCTTGCTATATTTATTAGTTGGATTTTTCCTTATGGAATGCTTAATTAGATTGCCATTATTTTATGGAGTATCTATGTCGTTAAAGCGGGAAATGGGTTTACGCAGTGTGTTATATGTTATACCAGTTTTATGGTTTTATAAATATTGTAGAAGGCATAGTATAAATTTTCAGGAGACGTTTTTCGCAAAACCGACTGTAATATCTACTAGAATAGTTGTTATGCCAGTTGTCATGTTATTAGTATTTCAACTAGGTTGTCTTATGGCACTCAGTGTTTTAATATTAAGTTTTAGTTCTGAGGAATTGGCTACTTCAAGTGTT
The DNA here is from genome assembly GCF_019656175.1 of Bacillus sp. BML-BC051. Taxonomy (NCBI): domain Bacteria; kingdom Bacillati; phylum Bacillota; class Bacilli; order Caryophanales; family Bacillaceae; genus Bacillus; species Bacillus sp. BML-BC051. The sequence continues at coordinate 11,978 of NZ_BPLI01000060.1, read as the reverse complement.
GCAAAAACAAAAGAAACGGGAGATGTATTACAAGTATGGATTCGTTGTATTGTGGTAGCATTTCTTGCACCTATTGCTGAAAAAATAATGTTCCGTGGGTATTTGTTACGTAAGTTACATTTGAAATTTAGTGTGAAAACGAGTGTAATAATCTCCTCGGTTATATTTGGTATATTGCATTTGCAAGCAACATTTAGTGCTATTCTTTTTGGAGTGGTTATGTGTTTATTATATATAAAATCTAGAAGTCTTGTCCTACCAATTATCGTACATATGATACACAACATATTAATAGTAACAAAAGATGTTATTAGTATTTCTAATCCATCTGAATCTACCAGTGCATCTACTGCTCCTATGAGTATAACGATTGGAATTATCGCAGCATTAATCTTTTTAGGAGTCGGATTATTATGGATTATTCCATTTTTAAAAAGAAATTGGCATGACTGTATGGAGAAGGGGTTGCCGAAAATAATATATCATCCATAAAGGCGAAAAGAATCCAATTCTTTTCGCCTTGTTTAGTTCATGCAAATCATGTCGATACTAAAAAATAGTTATTTTTTCAATAAGCGAAGCGCCTTCTCCCTATTAGCAAAATGCATTTTCACAAATTCAGGTAATCGTTCTTCACCAAGTTTCTGAATTAATTTAGCAGCGGCGATATCAACTTGTTTACCGGCACCTTTTGGAAGTGGCATACCAGCTTTTTTGCTTAGTTCGTCAAACTGTTTTACGAATGAGTAACGAGCTAAAATAGAAGCTGCAGCTACTGCTAAATGGACGCTTTCGCCTTTCGTCGCGAAGTAGACATTTTCACGCTGTACCTGTTTTTGTTTAGCTAAATATTTGTAGTATGTATCAGGTTGTGTGAATTGATCGATTAAGACGCCTTCAGGTTTTGTAGGTGCGATTTTTGCTAATAAGTTTGTAATAGCTTTATTATGTAGTAAAGCTTTTAACTTACCTTGGTTGTTTCCTTTATCAAATAGCTCATTATATTTTTCGTTATGAAGGACAAGAGAGCTGTAAGGAACAACGTGTAGAAGTTGTTTCGCAATGGCAGAAATTTGATCGTCATTTAAGTTTTTAGAGTCTTTTACACCAAGTTCTTTTAAAAGTGGAATTTGCTTTGCATCCACATACACAGCAACGACTGTCATCGGTCCGAAGAAATCGCCAGTACCAACTTCATCTGAACCTACGATAGACATTGTACCGATGGAAGCTGGCGGTGCATAACGGTGTGAATCGACAGATTTTTTTACAGCTGTTTTCGGTGTTTGAGAGACAGTTTGCCAACGAGAAGCTTCTGCTTCAGCACGTCCACCTTGGAACATTACTTTTCCAGATTTATACGCTGTAATTGTGCAAGATGGCACCTTTGCCATGAAGATTCCGCCTTGTGGAATCTTCGGGCTAAGCGATTGTTTATATTGTTGTTTCATGTCTTCAATTACTGTAGAATTTGTTTGAATTACGATAGAATTTGACATAGTGGTCGCCCCTTTTTTTATATTATTATTTTTATCATATCGGATTGTTCTTTCTGTTTCCATAATATGATGGTTCATGGTATGATAAACTTTAGGATTCTGTACGTGATTGGAGGCCGGTGAGTTGTCACAACAAAAGGGAAAGAAAAGTCGAATTAATGTAGAAATCTATGGTCAACAATATTCAGTTGTTGGCGATGAAAGTACAAGTCATATCCGCATGGTAGCAGCGATTGTGGATGATAAAATGCGCGAACTCAATGCCAAGAATCCTTCGCTTGACACGAGTAGACTAGCGGTATTGACGGCGGTAAACGTCATACACGATTACATAAAATTAAAAGAAGAACATGAGAAATTGAAAGAAAGTATGACAAAAAAAGGAATGGAATAACATGATTGATATTATTATCATTTTACTGCTTGTTATGGGATTTTTCCTCGGCTTACGCAGAGGGTTTATTCTGCAACTTGTAAAGTTAACAAGCTTTATTATCGCATACCTTGTTGCATACTGGTACTGTAAAGATTTAGCGCCAGCACTTGCGAAATTTATTCCGTATCCATTTGATAAAAACGTATCTGTTCCAGAATGGATTGATGCAAATAATATTGAGACAGTATTTTATCAAGCGCTTGCGTTTATCATATTGTTTATTATTACAAAAATTGCACTTTCATTACTTGGTAATTTGTTAAATATGTTTGCAGAAATACCGGTTTTAAAGCAAGTCAATGCGTTCGCGGGGGCAATCCTCGGATTTTTAGAAGTATATATTATTTTGTTTGTGTTAATTATCATTGGAAACATTCTTCCGATTGAACAACTACAAACACCATTACAAAAATCATCAATTAGCAAAATAATTGTAGACGATACACCGATTCTCTCTGAAAAGGTGAAGGAACTATGGCAGACAGGTAGCAGAGGATAACTTCTCTTTTTTCGGAAAGAGGAGTTTTTTTCTATGAAAGAAAGGCGGGGTAATGATGAAAGTAAATAAAAAACAAGTTATTAAATTATTAGAGACAATCGGCCTGTTTATGGAACTAAAGGGCGCGAATCCATTTAAAATATCTGCATTTCGTAAAGCGGCAGCAGCACTAGAAAGTGATGATCGTAGTCTTTCTGAGATTGAAGATTTCACGAAGATTCCGGGCATTGGAAAAGGAACAGCAGCAGTTATTCAAGAATATATAGAATCGGGAACATCTGAAGTATTACAAGAGCTTGAACAAGAAGTGCCAAGTAGCTTATTGCCGTTATTAAAATTGCCAGGCCTTGGTGGTAAAAAGGTAGCTAAGTTATATAAAGAACTTGGTGTTGTTGATATGGAATCGTTAAAAGCGGTTTGTGAGGAAAATAAAGTACAAGCTTTAGCAGGTTTCGGTAAGAAGACAGAAGAGAAAATATTAGAAGCAATCGATCAAGTAGGATCTCGTCCAGAGCGTTTACCAATCGCGATGGTATTGCCTATTGCCGGGGAAATAGAGGAGAAATTGTCGAATATTGCTGAAGTAATTCGTTTCTCTCGCGCTGGTAGTTTGCGCCGCGTTCGTGAAACGGTGAAAGATTTAGACTTTATCATTGCAACGTCAGAACCAACTGCAGTACGTGAGCATTTACTGCAATTTGATAATATGATTGAAGTAATCGCAAGTGGAGATACGAAAGTTTCTGTTCGTCTTCAATATGAATATGATATTTCAATCGATTTCCGTTTAGTAAAACCAGAAGAATTTATTACAACTCTTCACCATTTCACAGGATCAAAAGACCATAACGTAAAAATGCGTCAAATCGCGAAAGATAGAGGCGAGAAAATTAGCGAGTACGGTGTAGAAAACTTAGAAACAGGTGAAGTGAGAACATTTGAAACAGAAGAGGAGTTCTTCGCTCATTTCGGTCTTCCATTTATCCCGCCAGAAGTGCGTGAAGATGGAAAAGAAATTGAATTAATTAAAGAGTATCCAAACTTAATTCAATTCTCTGATATACAAGGTGATTTACATATGCATACAACATGGAGTGACGGTGCTTTTTCAATTGAGGAAATGGTACAGGCATGTCGTGCTCGTGGTTATAAATTTATGGCAATTACCGACCACTCTCAATACTTAAAAGTAGCGAACGGTTTAACGAAAGAGCGCCTTCGTGAACAAGCGAAAGAAATTGAACGCATGAACGAAAAGTATCCAGACATTACAATTTTACGCGGAATTGAAATGGATATTTTACCGGATGCAACACTTGATTTTGATGATGAAGTATTAGCAGAATTAGATTATGTTATTGGAGCGATTCACTCTAGCTTCTCACAAGACCGTGAAACGATTATGAAACGTCTTCGCACTGCGCTAGAGAATAAGCATGTCACAATGATTGCGCATCCGACAGGACGTCTTCTTGGGCGACGCGCAGGCTATGATGTAGATACAGATTTATTAATCGAACTCGCAAAAGAAACAAATACAGTTTTAGAATTAAATGCGAATCCAAACCGTCTAGATTTAAGCGCGAAATTATTAAAACAAGCACAAGATGCTGGTGTAAAAGTAGCGATTAATACGGATGCTCATACGCTTGAAATGTTAGAAGATATGGAAACCGGTGTAGCAGCAGCACGTAAAGGTTGGATTCAAAAAGATAACGTGATTAACACGTGGGATATTGAACGTTTATTAGATTATATTAAACGTAATAAGTAACACAAGGGGGACCTGCAACATGTTAGAAAGAACGTTGCGTGTATTAGAATATAATAAAGTAAAAGAACAATTACTTGAACATACAGCCTCTTCACTTGGCCGTGATAAAGTGAAACATTTAGTGCCGAGCACTGATTTTGAAGAAATTGTAGAAATGCAAGATACAACGGATGAAGCAGCGAAAGTCATTCGTTTAAAAGGTAATGCACCATTAGGTGGTATTACGGATATTCGCTCAAATGTGAAGCGTGCAAAGATTGGAAGTATGTTAAGCCCAAATGAACTACTTGATATTGCCAATACGATGTATGGTAGTCGCAATATGAAACGTTTCATTGAAGATATGGTTGATAATGGTGTCGAGTTGCCAATTTTAGCAACTCATGTCGCTCAAATTGTATCTTTATATGATTTAGAAAAGAAAATTACAAATTGCATCGGTGACGGCGGAGAAGTAGTCGATAGTGCGAGTGATAAACTACGTGGTATTCGTACTCAAATCCGTACTGCGGAAAGCCGTATTCGTGAAAAGTTAGAAAATATGACGCGTTCTTCAAACGCGCAAAAGATGCTATCTGACGCGATTGTAACGATTCGAAACGAACGTTACGTAATCCCAGTAAAACAAGAATACCGCGGCGTATATGGCGGTATTGTTCACGATCAATCAGCTTCTGGGCAAACGTTATTTATTGAACCACAAGTCATTGTAGAGTTAAATAATGCGCTTCAAGAAGCACGAGTGAAAGAAAAACAAGAAATTGAACGCATTTTATTAATGTTAACAGAAGAAGTGGCAGTAGAAGCGGATATTGTTTTATCTAACGTAGAAGTAGTTGCGAATCTTGACTTCATTTTTGCGAAAGCTTTTTATGCGAAGCGAATTAAAGCGACAAAGCCAATCGTAAATAACGAGCGTTATATGGATTTAAGACAAGCTCGTCATCCGCTAATCGATCCAGAAATTATCGTGCCAAATAACATTATGTTAGGTAAAGATTTCACGACAATTGTTATTACAGGACCGAATACAGGTGGTAAAACAGTTACGCTGAAAACAGTTGGTATTTGTGTATTAATGGCGCAATCGGGTCTTCACATTCCAGTAATGGATGAGTCAGAGATTTGTGTATTTAAAAATATCTTTGCTGATATCGGTGATGAGCAATCGATTGAACAAAGTTTAAGTACGTTCTCCTCACATATGGTGAACATTGTTGATATTTTAGAAAAAGCTGATTTTGAAAGCTTAGTTTTATTCGATGAATTAGGTGCTGGAACAGACCCGCAAGAAGGGGCTGCACTAGCAATTTCAATTTTAGATGAAGTATGTAATCGTGGTGCTCGCGTTGTTGCTACGACGCATTACCCAGAATTAAAAGCATACGGATATAACCGTGAGCAAGTTATTAATGCGAGTGTAGAGTTCGACGTGAATACATTAAGCCCAACGTATAAATTATTAATCGGTGTACCAGGACGTAGTAATGCCTTTGAAATTTCGAAGCGCCTTGGCTTATCTGATCGCGTGATTGATCAAGCTCGTAACCACATTAGTACAGATACAAACAAAATTGAAAATATGATTGCGAAGTTAGAAGAAAGTCAAAAGAATGCAGAGCGTGACTGGAACGAAGCAGAAGCGCTTCGCAAACAATCTGAAAAACTGCATCGCGAATTACAGCGTCAAATTATTGAGTTTAATGATGAGCGCGATGAAAAATTATTAAAAGCGCAAAAAGAAGGGGAAGAAAAAGTCGAAGCTGCAAAGAAAGAAGCAGAAGGCATTATTCAAGAACTTCGTCAATTGCGTAAAGCACAGCTTATAAACGTGAAAGATCATGAGCTTATTGAAGCGAAGAGCCGTCTAGAAGGTGCGGCGCCAGAGCTTGTGAAGAAACAAAAAGTAAATGTGAAAAACACTGCGCCGAAACAACAATTACGCGCAGGCGATGAAGTAAAAGTATTAACGTTCGGCCAAAAAGGGCAATTACTTGAAAAGGTAAGTGATACAGAGTGGAGCGTACAAATTGGTATTCTGAAGATGAAAGTGAAAGAGTCCAATATGGAATACATTAATACACCGAAACAAACAGAGAAAAAAGCAGTCGCAAGTGTGAAGGGTAGAGATTACCACGTTTCATTGGAACTTGATCTTCGCGGTGAACGTTATGAAGATGCAATGATGCGCGTTGAAAAATATTTAGACGATGCACAGCTTGCAAGCTATCCTCGTGTATCAATCATTCACGGTAAAGGAACAGGAGCACTTCGCCAAGGTGTACAAGATTACTTGAAGAAGCATCGCGGTGTGAAGAATTACCGTTACGGTGACATGGGCGAGGGAGGCCTAGGCGTAACAGTTGTCGAATTAAAATAGCAAACAACGAAACAAAGGGGAAACCATTATATGTTTATGGACAAACTTGCAAAAGTATTGTTAGCTTGTTGTGGAATATTTTTGGTGATAGGGGTTATTTATTTAGTTGTTTTTGCGAAGTGAAAGAGCGTCAATCGTGGCAGAGTGATATTGCCATAGATTGACGCTTTTAATATATAGGAAAAGGAATAAAACATGAAAATCAACCAATACATAAGCGAAGCAAAATCTTGCTCAAGGCGCGAAACAGACTGTCTCATTAAAGCAGGACGCGTGGCTATTAACGGTGAAATATGTACGCACGGTGCACTTGTGAGCGATGGTGATGTTGTAACGATTGATGGACAGGTTATTGCAAAGGAAGAGAAAGAAAAGGTGTATATTGCCTTTCATAAACCAGTTGGCATTACTTGTACAGCAGCCGATCATATTGAAGATAATATTATTGACTATATTAATTATCCAGAACGAATTTTTCCTGTGGGACGATTAGATAAAGCATCGGAAGGACTTATTTTATTAACGAATGATGGCGCCATTGCCCATCAAATTTTACATGGTGATCATGAGCACGAGAAAGAATATGTTGTTACTGTCGATAAGCCGTTTACAGATTGGTTTATTAATGAAATGTCCAGCGGTGTAAAGATTAAAGATGGAATGACGAAACCATGTAAAGTGACGAGAGTGGATCAATCTACATTTCGCATCGTTTTAACGCAAGGAATGAACAGACAAATTCGTAGAATGAGCCGTGCTTTCGGGTTTACTGTAACAAAGCTAAAGCGAGTTCGTATTATGAATATAGAACTAGATAATCTAGAAGTGGGAAAATGGCGGAGCGTTACATCTGAGGAATTAGAAATATTAATAGGGCAGTTATAGGGAGGGAAAATTTTCTCCCTATATTTTTTTGTCAGAAAAAATAAAACTATTGATTTTTTAAAAAATAGCCCATATAATAAAAAACAACAAGTTTCGACAAGATATTTTATAAAAGTAATGATGAGGACATGAGTTGTTTTTGACGATTCTCAGAGAGGGAAGCCTAGGCTGTGAGCTTCCTAATACGGAAAGACAAACTTACCACCTCTAAACTTCAAGAGTGAACTGCTTGATGCATTGTAATTCTTGGCGGATAAAACCGTTATCAATTTACACGAGCTATAAAATGAGCTTATTTTGCTATAAATTCATTTTATTAGAATAAGGGTGGAACCACGATTTCAACACTCGTCCCTTTGTTAGGGACGGGTGTTTTTTGCGTTCTTTTACGGGGAAGTATGCTTGAAAGAGGACATATGACGGATTTTGATTCAGAATATTTTGTCAATAAATCATTTAGGAGGTTAGTAGAAATGAAATCATCTTTAAAGTTTTCTGAGATGTTTGCAATAAGTTTAATGTTATTTGCACTATTTTTCGGTGCAGGTAATATGATTTTTCCGCCAGCGTTAGGACAAGGTGCTGGAACAGATGTATGGATTGCGTTGTTTGGTTTTATCGTAACAGGTGTTGGATTGCCTTTATTAGGAGTTATTGTTATAGCTCTAAAGGGAGATATTAATGAGCTAGCGGGACGTGTACACCCTGTATTCGCACTTGTTTTTATTACTGCAATTTATTTATGTTTAGGCGTATTCGTAAGTGTGCCGCGTACAGGAACTGTTGCTTATGAAATGAGTGTTGCACCATTTTTACCAAGTGAGATAGCTGGTCAATCGTATCCACTTGTTATCTTTACATTCATTTTCTTTGCCGTAACTTTCTATTTAGCTTTAAACCCATCGAAATTAGTGGGCCGCATCGGTAAAGTATTAACTCCGATTTTATTAGCTGTTATTGCAATTATCGTAGGTAAAGCACTTATTACACCAATTGGAGAATTTGGTGCACCGACAGAAGCATATAGTGCTCCGCTCTTTAAAGGTTTTATTGATGGATATTTAACTTTAGATGGACTTGCAGCACTTGTTTTCGGAAATGTTGTTATTAATGCGTTAAAAGCAAAAGGTGTTACAAATAAGAACAGCATTGCAAAAGTAACAATCTTTGCAGGGTTTATTGCAGCGCTTGGTTTACTACTTGTTTATTTAGCGCTTGCTTACCTTGGAGCTTCTAGTGTATCTCTTGGAATGGGGGCAAACGGAGGAATTATTTTAACAAACGTTGTAAATCATTTATTTGGTAGTTATGGCACTCTATTACTAGGAATCGCAATTACAGCAGCATGTTTAACAACTTCTGTAGGTATTGTTGCAGCTTGTGGGGAATATTTTTCTTCCTTATTACCAAAGCTTTCTTATCAAAAGGTCGTTTTCATTTTCTGTGTATTAGCATTTATGGTAGCAAACCTTGGGTTAACTCAGTTAAACGCATTAGCATTACCGATTTTAATTGCAATTTATCCAATTGGTATCGTACTGATTGTATTATCAATTGTTGAAAACTATATTCGTCTTCCATTAGCGATGTATGTAGGCGGTATTGTAGGTTCATTTGCAATTAGCTTCTTTGATGGATTGCATAATGCAAATCTTCAAGTAGCGGCCCTTGCTCCTATCTTAGATAAGATTCCATTATATAGTGTAGGGATTGGTTGGCTAGTTCCGGGTATCATTGGAATTGCAATTGGATATGTAGTTTCTTTATTTCAAAAGCAAGAAGTTGCTGTAGAAAAATAGCGAAAAGAGGCTTTCTTTCATAGAAAGCCTCTTTTTTTGTAGGGAAAATTGCATATAGGGAAAATTAGATATTAAAAATTTTATACGTAATATAGTTGACAAAAAAATTAGCATTAGGCTAAGATTGACTTAGTTGTGGAAATATTGGAAGGAAAGTGAGGAGTGAAAGGTTTAAGGTTTTCTATAACGATATCATTTTGTAGATAGAGGTGATAGAGTAGGAGAATGGTTAGTTTTATTTTTTTTGACCTTCATTGAGAATGATAATCACCAAAAGAAATAGGGACTTATGTTAAAATGTAAATCGCTCTTTATAAGGAATAGGGAGGGATATTATTTTTAACACGTAGTGAGAATGATAATCAATAATATCTATATTACATAAATAAATTACAATTAAATAATGATAGAATAGAGGATTATTATTTTTTTCTCATAAATTGAGAATAATTATCATTTTCAAAAAAGTATGGATGAAAGATAAACAAGGAGGAAGTAAGCCAAATGAGAAAGATTTCTGTATTACCCGCTTTTATTATGACATTCGTATGTATGCTAGCTTTTTTCGTAGTGCCATTTGGACAAGCTTCGGCAAATGTAGCTGACGGTACTTATGATATTAACTATGTCATACAAAAAGCAGAAAATGATTCAGCTTCAATGGCAAATGATTATTTTGAAAAACCAGCTAAGTTAATTGTGAAAAATGGTGAGATGAGAGTACAAATTCCGATGAATCATAGTGCTTGGATTACAGAATTTAAAGCACCAGAGAACGGGAACTTTGTTGATGCAAAAGTTGTTAGTAAAGATGAATCAGCAGATAAAAGAACTGTAGAGTTTAAAATAGACGATTTATCTAAGCCAGCAGCTGCAAAAATTCATGTTGTTGTACCTAACGTAAATTATGACCATAACTACACAATTCGCTTTGCGTTTGATGCAAATGTAAAAGCGGTAGGTGGAGAAAATAAAGCAACTGCTGCAACAAAGAATAATGATCAGACAAAAACAGATACAAAAGTAAAAGAAGAAGTGAAGAAAGAAGAGAATAAAGAAACAAATAAAGAGGCGAACAAAGGAACAAATGAAAGTGGTAAAGCTGAAAAAACAGATAACCCAAAAACAGGAGATGAAGCACGCATCGGATTATTTGCAGTGTTAATTCTTATTTCAGGTGTTTTCTTAATTCGTAAAGTACGTCAAAACTAAATAAAGGAGCGTTATCCCATTGAATAGATATCTTAAAATTGTTGTTGCGATGTGTTTAATGATATTTACATTCGTATCAACATTACAACCTCTTGCAGTTCAAGCAGCAAGCCAACTAGTTGACGGTGAATATTCAATCGGTTTCAAAGTTCTTAAGGATACATCAGATGAAGAATCTATGATGAATCAATACTCTGTAAGTCCAGGAACTTTAAAAGTAAAGGATGGGAAGAAGAAGGTATCCTTTACGTTAGAACATAGTTCATGGATTACGAAGTTTGAAACAGAAAAAAGTGGCCAGTTTGTTGCGACAAATGTAATTAGTGAAGATAAAGAAAAAGATACACGAGTAGTAGAATTTGAAGTGGACGATGTAGAGAAAGTATTAAATGCGAAAGTAAAAGTAGACATAGACTTTTTAAGTTATCATCATGACTATGATGTGCGTATTGCATTTGATCAAAATAGTATTACACCGATTCATGTAGAAAAACCAAATGAAAAAGAGGATCCAGCAAATAAGCCAGATCCAAATGAAAAACCGGATCCAAGTCAGAAGCCCGACCAAAAGCCTGACCCAGATCAACAACCCAATTCTAACACAATTAACGATGGGAATTATAGTATTCCATTTAAAGTGTTAAAAGATCAAACAGATGAAGAATCTAAGATGAATACTTACATGGTAAATCCAGGAGTATTAAAAGTAGAAAACGGTAAGAAAAAGGCAATTGTAACACTAACAAGTAGCTCATTAATTAAAAATTTCCAAACGGAAAAAGATGGTGCATTTGTTGATGCAAAAGTAGTGAGTGAAGATAAAGAAAAAGATACAAGAGTAGTAGAGTTTGAAGTGGACGATTTATCTAAAAAAATAAATACAAAAGTATTTATTGAAGTGGCATCACAAGGTTACAAGCAAACACATAATGTACAGCTTTTATTTGAACAAGATAAACTTGAACAAATTAAAAATGAAGAAAAACAACCGGATGGAGATAAAAAGCCGGAAGTAGAAAAACCAGAAGTTGAAACAATTAAAGATGGAGATAAAAAGCCAGAGGTAGAGAAACCAGAAGTAGAGAAGCCGAATGTTGAAACAATGAAAGATGGCGAATACAGCATCAGTTTCAAAGCTTTAAAAGATCAAACAGAAGAAATTTCAATGATGAACACGTATACGAAGAGTCCGGGCGTGTTAAAGGTGAAAGATGGTAAAAAATATGTATCATTCACATTAACGAATAGTGCATGGATTACAAAGTTTGAATTTGAGAAAAATGGTTCGTTCGTTGATGCGAGTGTATTAAGTGAAGATAAAAAAGCTGATACACGCGTAGTGGAAGTAGAAGTAGATGATTTATCTAAAAAGTTAAATGCAAAAGTAAAAGTAGATATCGATTCAATGAATTATCATCATTTCTACGACATTCAATTCGCATTTGATAAAGATAGCGTTAAACCGTTAGACAATCAAGGCGGAAACGATAACCA
>NZ_BPLI01000059.1:0-58274 GCF_019656175.1 Bacillus sp. BML-BC051 | reverse complement strand
AGTAGGACGTCGCCAAGCAATTAAACACGAGTCATTTGACTCGTGTTTTTTCGTGTTTTCTTTTATAATCCATAGTAATTAAAAAATGTGTTTAAATAATTATTATTTTGATTAAATACAAGGGAATGTGGCTAGGATAGTGAATAAGCAAAAGAGTTGCAAATTTTATTAATACGTATATAATTAAAGTCAAAGATAGTCAAAGTCAATAAAGGTGGCGGATAAATGAGAAATATATCTGATATCATTGAGCAATATCTAAAGCAAGTTATTGACTTAAGTAATAATAATGTGATTGAAATCAAAAGAAATGAGATTGCGGATCGATTCGAGTGCGTACCATCTCAAATCAATTATGTAATCAATACCCGTTTTACGATAGAAAGAGGATTTGTAGTAGAAAGTAAACGTGGTGGAGGAGGTTACATTCGCATTATAAAAGTCAAACTGCATGACGATATAGACATTATCGATCAAATGCTTCATATTATTGATCATAGCGTTGCGCAAGGGAATGCAGAGAGTATGATTATACGTTTAATAGAAGAGGGAATCATAACAAATCGTGAAGCTAAACTTATGTTAAGTGTACTAGATCGTTCTGTATTATCAATGGATGTTCCTTCTCGAGATGAACTTAGGGCTCGAATATTATGCGCAATGTTAAGAACACTGAAATATAAATAAATACAGCTTTTGTAAAAGAATAATAACTAAGGTATAAGGCAGTTAAATATTGTAGGAGTTTTGAAAAAAGAACACGCACTTTTATTTAAACGAATAAGGGAAAGTGAACAATCTAGTAATGTATGAAAAATATTATGAGATAGATCGTTCCTGTTGTAAAGGTGGGATAGTGATGACTTGTCAAAACTGTAATATAAGACCAGCAACTTTACATTATACAAAAGTAATCAACGAACAGAAGACGGAAGTACATCTTTGTGAGCAATGTGCAGAACAAAGTGGCTATACGTCTTTCTTTCAATCGCCGCAGTCTAACTTTTCATTCCATGATTTATTTGCTGGGTTATTACATGGTGGATCAACAACGTTTGAAGAAGGACAAAATGGGCTTTCGAATACAAGTATATTAAGGTGTCCAGATTGTAAGATGACATATGAGCAATTTACAAAGGTGGGACGTTTTGGATGTGCTTCTTGTTACGATACATTTAAGGAACATTTAAAGCCATTATTAAAACGTCTTCACGGCGGACATACAGATCATTGTGGAAAAATTCCGGAACGTATAGAAGGAAATATTCACTTAAAGAAAGAATTAGATGAACTAAAACTCATTCTGAGACAATACGTACAGAAAGAGGAGTTTGAGAAAGCTGCTGAAGTAAGGGATAAAATTCGAGGTCTTGAAAATCAGCTTAGTGAGCATAGAGAGGGGGAATAGTTCTATGTCACTGGACAAAATTATGAATGAAGCGATTAGTCCATGGATGAAGGGGGATGGCCCTGATTCTGATATTGTTTTAAGTAGTCGAATACGTTTGGCTCGTAATTTTAAAAAATATCAATTCTCTACTATGCAAAACGAAGAAGAAGCTAAACAGATTCATGAATTATTTAAAAAGGAATTTATAAATAAAACGGTAGAACCTTTTGGAGAGTTTGAACTATTAAAAATGAATGAATTAACGCCTCTTCAAAGGAGAGTATTAGTTGAAAAGCATTTAATTAGTCCTAACCTTGCAGGAACAGAATATGGAGCATGTCTATTGTCAGGAAGCGAACATATTAGTGTTATGCTTAATGAAGAAGACCATATTAGGATTCAGTGCTTATTTTCAGGGTTACAGTTATCAGAGGCCCTTCAAAGTGCCAATCAAATAGATAATTGGATAGAGGAAGAGGTTGAATATGCTTTTGATGAATCACTTGGATATATAACGAGCTGTCCTACTAACGTTGGTACAGGATTGAGGGCTTCTGTAATGATTCACTTACCGGGACTCGTTTTAACGAAAAGAATTAGCCGTATTATACAAGTAATTCAAAAATTAGGGTTAGTAGTAAGAGGAATATACGGTGAAGGTAGCGAAGCGTTAGGTAATATATTTCAAGTGTCAAATCAAATGACGCTAGGAAAATCTGAAGAAGACATTATTGCAGATTTAAAGAGTGTCATTCAACAAATCATACAGCAAGAAAAAATGGCTAGAGAATTAATTGTACAAAATTCAAGTATTGAGCTTGAAGATAAAGTTTATCGCTCTTATGGCATACTAGCAAACAGTCGGTTAATTCAATCTGCGGAAGCGGCCACTTGCTTATCAGATGTACGACTTGGTATTGATTTAGGATATATAAAAGGTGTATCGAGAAATATTTTGACTGAGCTAATGGTTCTTACACAACCAGGTATTTTACAACAATATGCAGGTGGACCTTTAGGACCAGAAGAAAGAGATTATCGAAGAGCAACCTTAATCCGTGAGCGATTACGTATTGAAAAAAACTAAGCGCAAGTAGGAGGCGATTTCTATGATGTTTGGAAGATTTACAGAAAGAGCACAGAAAGTATTAGCTTTATCTCAAGAGGAAGCAATTCGTATTGGGCATAATAATATTGGAACAGAACATATTTTACTTGGGCTTGTACGTGAAGGTGAAGGAATTGCAGCAAAAGCGTTAATTGCTCTTGGATTAAGTCCAGAGAAAGTTCAAAAAGAGGTAGAAGCATTAATTGGACGCGGAACAGAAGCTTCTCAAACTGTACATTATACACCGCGTGCCAAAAAGGTTATTGAGTTGTCAATGGATGAAGCTCGTAAATTAGGTCATTCTTACGTTGGAACAGAACATATCTTACTTGGTTTAATCCGTGAAGGTGAAGGTGTAGCAGCACGTGTTTTAAATAACTTGGGTGTTAGCCTAAATAAGGCAAGACAACAAGTATTGCAACTTCTTGGAAGTAATGAAGCAAGTTCAGGTCACCAAGGTGGTTCTTCAACAAATGCAAATACACCGACACTGGATAGCTTAGCGCGTGATTTAACAGTTGTTGCACGTGAGAATCGTCTAGATCCTGTTATCGGGCGTGGTAAAGAAATTCAACGTGTAATTGAAGTTTTAAGCCGTAGAACAAAAAACAATCCTGTATTAATTGGAGAGCCTGGTGTGGGTAAAACGGCAATTGCAGAAGGATTAGCACAACAAATTGTAAATAATGAAGTTCCTGAAACATTAAGAGATAAGCGTGTTATGACACTAGATATGGGTACAGTTGTAGCTGGAACGAAATATCGTGGTGAATTTGAAGATCGTTTAAAGAAAGTTATGGATGAAATTCGTCAAGCTGGCAACATTATTCTATTTATTGATGAACTTCATACATTAATTGGTGCAGGTGGAGCAGAAGGTGCTATTGATGCATCGAACATTTTAAAACCATCTTTAGCACGCGGAGAATTACAATGTATTGGGGCAACAACTTTAGATGAATATCGTAAATATATTGAAAAAGATGCGGCTTTAGAGAGACGATTCCAACCAATTCACGTTGATGAGCCAAGTTTAGACGAATCAACTCAAATCTTGAAAGGTTTACGTGATCGTTACGAGGCACATCACCGTGTATCTATTACAGATGATGCAATTGATGCAGCTGTAAAGCTTTCAGACCGTTATATTACAGATCGTTTCTTACCAGATAAGGCAATTGACTTAATTGATGAAGCTGCTTCCAAGGTTCGCTTACGTTCTTATACAACACCACCAAATCTAAAAGAGCTTGAAGTGAAGCTTGAGGAAATTAGAAAAGAAAAAGATGCAGCTGTGCAAAGTCAAGAATTTGAAAAAGCTGCTTCCTTACGTGATATGGAACAACGCTTACGTGAGAAGTTAGAAGATACGAAGCGTCAATGGAAAGAGCAACAAGGAAAAGAAAACTCAGAAGTGACAGTAGAAGATATTGCAAATGTCGTTTCTACGTGGACTCGTATACCGGTTTCTAAACTTGCACAAACAGAGACTGATAAATTGTTAAACTTAGAATCGATCCTTCACGATCGTGTTATTGGTCAAGATGAAGCAGTAGTGGCTGTGGCGAAAGCTGTTCGTCGTGCTAGAGCGGGATTGAAAGATCCGAAACGTCCGATTGGTTCATTTATTTTCTTAGGACCAACAGGTGTAGGTAAAACGGAGCTAGCAAGAGCATTAGCGGAATCTATGTTCGGTGATGAGGATGCAATGATTCGCATCGATATGTCTGAGTATATGGAGAAGCATTCTACTTCTCGTTTGGTTGGATCTCCTCCAGGATATGTTGGATATGAAGAAGGTGGACAATTAACAGAAAAGGTTCGCCGTAAGCCATATTCAGTTGTCCTATTAGATGAAGTAGAGAAAGCTCACCCTGATGTGTTTAACATTTTACTACAAGTATTAGAAGATGGTCGTTTAACGGATTCTAAAGGGCGTACAGTTGATTTCCGTAATACAATTGTTATTATGACATCTAACGTTGGTGCAGACGCGTTAAAACGTAATAAACATCTTGGATTTAACGTACAAGATGAGAGCCGCGATTATTCAGATATGAAAGGTAAGGTAATGGATGAACTGAAAAAGGCATTTCGTCCAGAATTCTTAAACCGTATTGATGAAATTATCGTGTTCCATATGCTTGAGAAAAAACATATTCAAGAGATTGTAACACTTATGGTAAATCAGTTAGTGAATCGCTTAAAAGAGCAAGAAATTGAATTGCATTTAACAGAAGGAGCAATTTCAGCCATTGCTGATAAAGGATTTGACCGAGAATACGGTGCTCGTCCGCTTCGTAGAGCAATTCAGAAACATGTAGAAGATAGACTGTCGGAAGAACTTTTAAAAGGTGCTATTGAGAAAGGACAAAAAGTTATCTTTGATGTTGAAGGGGAAACATTTGTCATTCATAGTGCTGAAAAGGTAAAATAAGTATAGACAAACTAAGAGGGCTACGAGATAGCCCTCTTTCTTGTACGAGAAGGATAAACTGTTTATAGATGAAAGTGAAGTGAAATATAAAACGATATGGCTAAAAAGAAAACAAAATTCACATGTCAAGAGTGTGGTTATCAGTCACCAAAATATATGGGGAAATGCCCTGGTTGTGGTCAATGGAATACACTTGTTGAAGAGATGGAACCGGTTGTATCATCAAGACGCCTTAATTATGCCAATGCAATTCAATCAGAAGTAACAAAACCAAGACGCCTAACAGAAGTAGAAACAAAATCTGAGGCACGTATTGAAACGAAATTCCAAGAGTTTAACCGTGTACTTGGTGGTGGGATTGTAGATGGATCTTTAGTACTTATTGGTGGAGACCCTGGTATTGGAAAATCAACATTGCTATTACAGATTTCATCACAATTAGCAGATTCTTCATATGATGTACTATATATATCAGGTGAAGAATCGGCAAAACAGATTAAACTTCGTGCAGATCGTTTGCATGTAAAGGGTAGTAATCTATTTGTTGTAGCAGAGACAGATTTGCAGCGAATTGCTGCACACATTGAAGAGATGAATCCAGCTTTTGTTGTTATTGATTCCATTCAAACGATACATTTACCTGAGGTAACGTCAGCGCCGGGAAGTGTGGCACAAGTACGTGAATGTACAGCGGAATTAATGAAACTTGCAAAAACGAAAGGAATTCCTATTTTTATCGTCGGACATGTAACAAAAGAGGGGGCAATTGCAGGACCTCGTATGTTAGAACATATGGTCGATGCAGTTCTTTACTTTGAAGGAGATCGTCATCATACATATCGTATCTTGCGAGCTGTGAAGAATCGTTTTGGTTCCACGAATGAAATGGGTATTTTTGAAATGAAAGAGCTTGGTCTTGCGGAAGTCTTAAACCCTTCTGAAATTTTTCTTGAGGAAAGACCCGTTGGAGTCGCAGGATCAACAGTAGTTGCCTCAATGGAAGGAACAAGACCGGTTTTAGTAGAAATACAAGCATTAATCTCCCCTACTAGTTTTGGAAACCCTCGAAGAATGGCGACGGGAATTGATCATAACCGTGTATCGCTTATTATGGCAGTGCTAGAAAAAAGAACAGGTTTATTATTGCAAAACCAAGACGCATATTTAAAAGTAGCAGGTGGTTTGAAATTAGATGAACCAGCAATTGATTTAGCTGTGGCTTTAAGTATTGCTTCAAGTTTTAGAGATAAACCTACGACACCAACTGATGCAGTAATAGGAGAAGTAGGATTAACTGGAGAAATAAGAAGAGTATCAAGAATTGAACAACGTGTACAAGAAGCAGCTAAATTAGGATTTCAACGTGCTATTATTCCTAGAAAAAATTTGGGGGGATGGACAATCCCGGATGGGATTGAGGTAGTAGGTGTATCTAATTTAGGGGAAGCGCTTCGTTTGACATTAGGAGGCTAGGCTATGGAAGAAAACAAGCAACGTGTCAAAAGTATGATTAATATTTTACAGCTCGTGGCCCCAGGAACACCACTGCGCGAAGGGATAGATAATGTGCTTCGCGCACAAACAGGGGGACTAATTGTTCTTGGATATAATGAACAAATTAAAAGTATTGTTGATGGAGGATTTCACATTAATTGTGCATTCTCTCCTGCTAGTTTATACGAATTAGCAAAAATGGATGGGGCACTTATTTTAAATGAAACTGGAAGTAAAATTTTAATTGCAAATGCACAGTTAGTTCCAGAGGCATCTATTGATTCTATTGAAACAGGTATGCGCCATCGGACGGCAGAGCGTGTAGCAAAGCAGACAGGTAGTCTCGTTGTGGCTATTTCACAAAGACGTAACGTAATTACACTATATCAAGGGAATTTACGTTATACACTAAAGGATATAGGTGTTATTTTAACAAAGGCAAATCAAGCTATTCAAACGTTAGAAAAATATAAGGCCGTATGGAATGATGGTATTACGAATTTGGGCATTCTAGAATTTGAAGAAGTCGTTACAATGTCCGAGGTGGTTCATGTGTTACATAGTGTTGAAATGGTACTGCGTATTAAAAATGAAATATTGAGCTATATTCATGAGTTAGGAACAGAGGGTAGGTTAATTCGTTTACAACTTACAGAACTACTAGCTGATTTAGAGGCAGAGGCAGCGTTATTAATTAAAGATTATTACCAAGAAAAAACACAAGACCATCATCAAATTTTGAAAAAGTTACAAGAGCTTGCGAACACGCAACTTCTAGAGGATAGCGATTTAGTTAAATTGCTTGGCTACCCAGGGCAAACGAGTTTAGAAGAAAGTGTGACGCCGAGAGGATACCGAATCACAAGCAAAATTTCGCGCGTTCCGCCACTTATCATTGAAAATTTAATTAATCGGTTTAAGACTTTGCAAGGTGTTTGTCGAGCGACTATTAATGAATTGGATGATGTGGAAGGAATTGGAGAAGTCAGGGCGAAGAAAATACGAGAAGGCCTAAAAAGAATCCAAGAGCATCTCTATATGAGTAGACACAATTAAGAATATTACATTGATTCCATAATATAACGACACTAGAACACTTTTGGTATATGATATGATATATTGGTAAATAAAACTATTTATAAAAAAACACGTCCGCTTTTGCATTCGGCGTTTTGATTAGCGAAACAATGGTTAATAATGAGTAGGAGGTGGTTGGATGTTAAAACGGATTGTACAGCTCTTCTTTCTAGTAATTGGGGGAGCGTTAGGGATTTACTTAATCCCAAAAGTTATTAATGTATTAGACATCGGTGCCGTTCCTTTATTGGAAGGATCGTATGCTCGTGCAATTATTGGTGCAATTATTTTATTTTTAACAACATTTTGGCTTGTAGATTATATTGTTCAACTTATCAAGCATATTGAAGAGGCTCTTGTAAAGGCGCCTGTAGCGGATGTTTTATTTGGTACATTAGGTTTAATCTCTGGGCTTATTGTTGCGTATTTAATTTTAATACCAATTCGTGAATTTACAATTCCAGTTATTAGTACAGTGTTGCAAGTATTCTTTACTCTTTTACTTGGATACTTAGGATTCCAAGTAGGGTTTAAAAAGAGGAATGAATTGCTAGGGTTATTTACACTACCACAACGTGGAAAGAAGAAAAATAATAATAGTGATAATGAAGAAACTGAAACAGAGGTAGAAGAATCTACAACTCATTGGAAAATTCTCGATACGAGTGTAATTATCGACGGACGTATTGCTGATATTTGCCAAACGAAGTTTTTAGAAGGAACAATTGTGATTCCACAATTCGTGTTAGAAGAACTTCAGCACATTGCCGATTCTTCTGATGCTTTAAAACGTAATCGTGGTCGCAGGGGATTAGATATTTTAAATCGTATTCAAAAAGAGATGCCGATTCCGGTAGAAATTTATGAAGGCGATTTCGATGATATTCAAGAAGTGGATAGCAAACTTGTAAAGTTGGCGAAAATCACTGGTGGAACGGTAGTAACGAATGATTTCAACTTAAACAAAGTTTCTGAATTACAAGGGGTAACGGTGTTAAATATTAACGATTTAGCTAATGCAATTAAACCTGTTGTACTCCCAGGTGAAGAACTAAGTGTTTATGTTGTCAAAGATGGAAAAGAACAAAATCAAGGTGTTGCATACTTAGATGATGGCACGATGATTGTAGTAGAAGATGGTAGGGAATATGTAGGTTCACAACTCGATGTGCTTGTTACTAGTGTGTTACAAACATCGGCTGGTCGTATGATTTTCGCCAAACGTAAATTATTAGAAAAAGCATTATAAGTAGAGGATTATTAATATGTATACATTAATTATTCCAGCAGCTGGTCAAGGTAAGCGGATGGGTGCCGATAAAAATAAGTTGTTCTTACTTATTAATGAAGTACCGATTATTGTGCATACGTTACGTGCTTTTGAAACAGATAAAGCGTGCAAAAGTATTATTATGGCAATTAACGAAGAGGAACGTCCTTATTTTGAAGAATTAATGCAGAAGTATCCAATTGAAAAGCCAGTACAATTTATTCAGGGTGGAGCTGAAAGACAAGATAGTGTATATAACGCCATTCAGCATACTAGTGATGTTGATTATGTTCTTGTACATGACGGTGCGCGTCCATTTGTAACGAATAAAGTGATTCAAGATGTATTAACTGCAGCGGAAAGATATGGAGCATCCATTTGTGCGGTACCAGTGAAAGATACAGTTAAGAAAGTAGAGCAGGATATCGTTGTTGAAACGGTAGAAAGATCTCAGCTTAAAGCTGTACAAACACCACAAGGGTTCGCTGTTTCTCTTTTGTTAGAAGCTCATAGAAGTGCGAAACAGAGTTGTTTCCTTGGTACAGATGATGCAAGTCTCGTAGAACGTATCGGGAAGCAAGTAGGTGTAGTAGAGGGGAGTTATTATAATATTAAAGTGACGACTCCAGAGGATTTATTAATTGCTGAAAGTTTCCTTCATGTTCAAAAGAAATGACAGTGATGATTATAGCGAAGAAAAGCTCGGCAACAGCCGGGCTTTTCTTTATAAGGATAGCGATATAATATAGAATCATAAAGCTATGTAGTTTAGCTTGAGGAGGATGTAAAAAATGTTTCGAATTGGACAAGGTTTTGATGTGCATGAATTTGCGGAAGGCAGACCGTTAATTATTGGTGGAATTACAATTCCTCATGAGAAAGGATTAATTGGTCATTCAGACGCAGACGTATTGTTACATACGATTGCAGACGCATGTTTAGGTGCAATTGCAGCTGGGGATATTGGAAAGCATTTCCCTGATACAGATCCTGCCTTTAAAGATGCTGATTCAGCTGTATTGCTGCAAAAGGTTTGGGAATTTGTACGTGAACAAGGTTACGAGTTAGGGAATCTAGATTGTACAATTATTGCTCAAAAGCCAAAGATGGCACCACATATTGAAAGTATGCGTCAACGCATTAGTGAACTATTAGAAACGTCTATTGATAATATCAATGTAAAGGCAACAACAACAGAAAAATTAGGATTTACAGGTAGAGAAGAAGGAATTGCTTCTCAAGCAGTTGTTTTATTACAGAAAAAATAATATGGTTTTTAATTCGTAAGATGGATAATCACATTTTTTTGGTGTACAATTATAGAATGTGTTGACATTAAGAATGGAAGGTGTACCAATTATGGAAAAGCAAGTGAGAGTGCGCTATGCGCCAAGTCCAACAGGACACTTACATATCGGAAATGCGCGTACGGCATTATTTAATTATTTATTTGCTCGTCATCAAGATGGTAAGTTTATTATTCGTATTGAAGATACTGATGTAAAACGTAATGTTGCTGGTGGAGAAGAAAGCCAATTAAAATACTTGAAATGGCTCGGTATGGACTGGGATGAAGGTGTTGATGTTGGTGGTGAATTTGGACCATATCGTCAAACAGAGCGTTTAGATATTTATAAAAAATTATATGAAGATTTACTAGAGCGTGGTTTAGCTTACAAATGTTATATGACAGAAGAAGAGCTAGAAGCAGAACGTGAAGGGCAAATCTCTCGTGGTGAAACACCTCGTTACGCAGGTAATCATCGTGATTTAACTGAAGCACAAGTGAAAGAATTTGAAGCTGAGGGACGTATTCCAAGTATTCGTTTCCGTGTGCCAGCTGACCGTGATTACACATTTAAAGATATCGTAAAAGATGAAGTTGCATTCCATTCAAATGATTTCGGTG
Source organism: Bacillus sp. BML-BC051 (assembly GCF_019656175.1). Lineage (NCBI taxonomy): Bacteria > Bacillati > Bacillota > Bacilli > Caryophanales > Bacillaceae > Bacillus > Bacillus sp. BML-BC051. Next base: position 47,589 of record NZ_BPLI01000059.1, on the reverse strand, counting down.
ATTTCGTTATCGTGAAAAAAGATGGAATTCCAACTTATAATTTTGCGGTAGCAGTAGATGATCATTTAATGGAAATTACACACGTACTTCGTGGTGATGATCATATTTCAAATACGCCAAAACAAATGATGATTTATGAAGCTTTCGGTTGGGATATCCCGCAATTTGGTCATATGACTTTAATTGTAAATGAAAGCCGTAAAAAATTAAGTAAGCGTGATGAATCTATTATTCAATTTATTGAGCAATATAAAGAGCTTGGATATCTTCCAGAAGCAATCTTTAACTTTATTGCACTACTAGGTTGGTCGCCAGTAGGAGAAGAAGAAATCTTCTCTCAAGAAGAGTTTATCAAAATGTTCGATGCAGCTCGTTTATCAAAATCGCCTGCATTATTTGATTCTCAAAAATTAAAATGGATGAACAACCAATATATGAAAAAGCAAGACTTAGATACGGTGGTAGAATTAAGCTTACCGCATCTAGTGAAAGCTGGACGTATAGGTGAAACTTTAAGTGAACAAGAACAAGCTTGGATTCGTGATGTAATTGCGTTATATCATGAACAAATGAGTTTTGGAGCTGAAATTGTAGAGCTTTCTGAAATGTTCTTCAAAGATCATGTTGATCATGAAGAAGAAGGACAAGAAGTATTAAAAGGTGAACAAGTACCAGAGGTACTTCGTGCATTTGCTGGTCAAGTAGAAGCACTAGAAGAGATGGAACCAGCAGCAATTAAGGCGGCTATTAAAGCAGTTCAAAAGGAAACAGGTCATAAAGGTAAAAACTTATTTATGCCAATCCGTGTTGCAACTACTGGTCAAACACATGGTCCAGAGCTTCCTAATGCTATTGCACTTCTTGGAAAAGAAAAAGTTTTAAATCGTCTTCAAAAAGTAATTGGTTAACATTTTCTAGGTTTAGAAATATAATAAGTATACTTAAAACCTAATAAGGAAAAGCGACGAGAAGGAGAAGTAGAAAATCAGGCTTTTTACAGAGAGAACCACCTTTAGGCTGGAAGTGGTTTATAAGCGGATTTTTGAAATGCCCCTTCGAGTCTTCTGCTGAACAGCAAATTGTTTTGCGAAACGTCTTAGGGCGTAAAGTAAGCAGAAGCGGTGTACACCGTTATCAGAGATGAGTTTGAGGCTTTTTTTAGCCTAAACAGAGTGGAACCGCGCTTATAAGGCGTCTCTGTCAATATGACAGAGGCGTCTTTTTTTATACCGTAAAACTGGGTATGAGTATAAGTTTTATCTGCGTGTATAAAGGTTTAGGAAGATAAGTAGGGATTTAGTTCGCTCGAAAAAGCAGCCCATAAAGGGGAGGGAACGTCGATGTTTAAGAGGCTTCGGGAAGATATTGAAGTCGTTTTTGAACAGGATCCAGCGGCAAGAAGTTATTTCGAAGTCATTTTGACTTACTCTGGATTACATGCAGTTTGGGCCCATCGAATTGCACATTCTTTTTATAAAAAGAATTTCTTCTTTATTGCACGTTGGATCTCACAAGTTAGTCGTTTCTTTACTGGCATCGAGATTCATCCAGGAGCAACAATTGGTCGTCGTTTTTTCATAGACCATGGAATGGGGGTTGTAATTGGAGAAACGTGCGAAATTGGCGATAATGTAACAATCTATCAAGGGGTTACATTAGGTGGTACGGGTAAAGAAAAGGGAAAGAGGCACCCTACAATTCAGGATAATGTATTAATTGCAACAGGTGCTAAAGTACTAGGTTCTATTACAGTTGGAGAGAACTCTAAAATTGGAGCAGGGTCTGTTGTATTAAAAGAAGTCCCTGCACATTCTACAGTTGTAGGTATACCTGGCCGAGTCGTTATTCAAAATGGAGTAAAGATCGGTCAAGAATTAAATCATTCTGACCTTCCAGACCCAATTTTTGATAAGTTAAAGGTCATGGAAGTAGAACTTGATAAATTGAAAAAACAACTTGAAGTAAAGGTAGAAAGGAAGGGTAAAAATGACTATTCACATTTATAATACGTTAACGCGTCAAAAGGAAGAGTTTACTCCATTAGAAGAAAATAAGGTAAAGATGTATGTGTGCGGACCTACAGTTTATAACTATATTCACATTGGGAACGCAAGACCACCTATGGTATTTGATACGGTACGCCGTTATTTAGAATATAAAGGTTATGATGTGCAGTATGTATCTAACTTTACTGACGTAGATGATAAACTAATTAAAGCAGCAAATGAATTAGGGGAAGATGTGCCGACAATTGCGGACCGTTTCGTTGAAGCGTATTTTGAAGATGTAACGGCACTAGGTTGCAAACATGCAACAGTTCATCCGCGTGTAACGGAAAATATGGACATTATTATTGAATTTATTCAAGAACTTGTGAATAAAGGATATGCATATGAATCAGAAGGTGATGTGTACTTTAGAACGAAGGAATTCGAAGGGTACGGTAAATTATCACATCAACCAATCGCAGACTTACGTCACGGTGCACGCATTGAAGTAGGAGAAAAGAAACAAGACCCTCTTGATTTTGCTTTATGGAAAGCTGCGAAAGAAGGAGAAATCTTCTGGGAAAGCCCTTGGGGGAACGGTCGTCCGGGCTGGCATATTGAATGCTCGGCAATGGCGCGTAAATACTTAGGAGATACAATCGATATTCATGCTGGTGGTCAAGACTTGGCATTTCCTCATCATGAGAATGAAATTGCACAGTCTGAAGCATTAACAGGAAAAACATTTGCACGTTATTGGATGCACAATGGATATATTAATATTAATAATGAGAAGATGTCTAAGTCACTGGGGAACTTCATTTTAGTTCACGATATCATTAAGCAATATGATCCGCAGCTAATTAGATTCTTTATGTTATCGGTACATTACCGTCACCCAATTAATTTCAGTGAAGAGTTATTACAAAGCACAAATAACGGACTGGAAAGAATTAAAACGGCTTACGGTAACTTAAAACACCGTATGGAAAGTAGTACTGAGTTAACAGATCATAATGAGAAATGGTTAGCTGAACTGGAAAAATTCCAGACTGCATTTGAAGAAGCGATGAATGATGACTTCAACACTGCTAATGCAATCACTGAATTATATAATGTAGCAAATCATGCAAATCAATATTTACTGGAAGAACATACGTCTACAGTTGTAATTGAAGCATACGTAAAACAACTTGAAACATTATTTGATATTTTAGGGCTAGAATTAGCGCAAGAAGAGTTGCTTGATGAAGAAATTGAGGCACTTATTCAAAAGCGGATTGAAGCTCGTAAAAATCGAGATTTTGCATTATCAGATCAAATTCGTGATGATTTAAAAGATCGTAATATTATTTTAGAAGATACCGCTCAAGGTACAAGATGGAAAAGAGGATAAGAATGATTGATGCAAAGCAATTGAACAGCTTAGCGTTAGCATATATGGGTGATGCGGTATATGAACAATATATCCGCTATCACCTACTCCAAAAAGGGAAAGTTCGTCCTAACCAATTACATCGATTAGGGACAAACTTTGTTTCGGCAAAAGCACAGGCGAAAGTTGTTTATCATTTATTAGAGACAGCATTTTTAACTGAGGAAGAAGAAGCGGTACTAAGAAGAGGGCGTAATGCAAATTCAGGTACTGTTCCGAAAAATACAGATGTACAAACATATCGATATAGTACAGCCTTTGAAGCGCTAATTGGCTATCATCATTTATTAAATAATCGCGAAAGATTAGACGAAATTGTATATAAGGCAATTGCTGTTTTAGAAGAAAAGGAAGGGGGCACATCATCATGAGTAGTGAATATATTATCGGACGTAACCCTGTAATTGAAGCGTTACGATCAGGAAGAGATATTAATAAAATTTGGATTGCAGAAGGTGCTGCCAAAGGACAAGTACAAATTGTACTAGCACTAGCGAAAGAAAATAAGGTTATTTTACAACATGCACCAAAGAAGAAGTTAGATCAATTAGTTGAGGGGAACCATCAAGGTGTAATTGCTCAAGTGGCTGCGTATCAATATGCTGAGCTAGAAGATCTATTTAAAGTAGCAGAGAAGCGTAATGAAGATCCGTTTTTCTTAATTTTAGATGAAATTGAAGACCCGCATAACTTAGGTTCTATTATGCGTACTGCGGATGCAACAGGAGCTCATGGAATTATTATTCCGAAAAGAAGAGCTGTGGGACTTACAGCGTCAGTTGCAAAAGCATCTACTGGAGCAATTGAATACATTCCTGTTGCACGTGTAACGAATTTATCTCGTACAATCGATGAATTAAAAGAACGTGGACTTTGGATTGCTGGTACAGATGCAAAAGGGAAAACGGATTACCGTAATTTAGATGGTAAAATGCCAATTGGATTAGTAATTGGAAGTGAAGGGAAAGGTATGAGTCGTATTATTGGTGAAAAATGTGATTTCCTAATTACTTTACCGATGGTCGGTAAAGTTACATCCTTAAATGCTTCAGTAGCCGCAAGTTTGTTAATGTATGAGGTATATCGTAAGCGTCACGAAATTGGTAAATAAAAAATGAACGATATTTTAATCGTTGACGGTTACAACATTATCGGAGCTTGGGGAGACTTGAAGAAACTACGGGATGTAGATTTGCAATCATCAAGGGATGCACTGATTGATAAGATGGCGGATTACCAAGGATACACTGGTACAAAGGTAATGATAGTCTTTGATGCTTATACAGTACAAGGTATTGAAAAAAAGATGAAACAATCGCGTGTGGAAGTCATATTCACGAGGAAGAATCAAACTGCAGATGAAAAGATAGAGCAACTAGCGATTGAGCTTAGAAATATAAATACGCAAATATATGTTGCGACTTCTGATTATACGGAACAATGGGTTATATTTGCGCAAGGTGCTCTTCGGAAATCGGCACGTGAATTAGAGTTGGAAGTACAAGCGATGGAGCAACAAGTAAGAAGGCGTACGCAAGACACAAAAGAAAAGCAACCCGCCATGCGAAAGATATTTAGTAAAGATATTACAGAAAAATTAGAAAAATTAAGAAGAGGAGAGCGTTGAAGCATTGACGCTCTTTATCTTTTTACTGTATAATATTGCTAAATAAATAGCGGTCGGAGGGATCAAGGTGGAAGCAGGCTTCGTAAGTGTAGGCGACGTTACATTTCGTGATTTAGAGGATGAGGCAATCGTTGAGTTAGTTCGAAAAGGTAATACTGACGCTCTAGAATATTTGATTCACAAATATAAGAACTTTGTTCGCGCGAAATCAAGATCTTATTTCTTAGTGGGTGCCGATCGAGAAGATATTGTTCAAGAAGGTATGATTGGATTGTTTAAAGCGATTCGTGATTATAAAGAGGACAAGCTGTCTTCATTCAAAGCATTTGCTGAACTGTGTATCACTCGACAAATTATTACCGCTATTAAAACAGCAACAAGGCAAAAGCATATTCCGTTAAATTCATATGTGTCTTTAGATAAGCCGATTTATGATGAGGAATCTGATCGGACGTTATTAGATGTTATTTCGGAAGCAAAGGTAACAGATCCTGAAGAAATGATTATAAGTCAGGAAGAATATACAGACATAGAATCTAAAATATCTGAATTATTAAGCGATTTAGAAAGGAAAGTTCTTTCTTTATATCTAGATGGTCGTTCTTATCAAGAGATTTCGGAACAGTTAAATAGACATGTGAAATCTATTGATAACGCTTTACAGAGAGTCAAGCGGAAATTGGAACGATATATGGAAATGAGAGAGAGTACCACTTTAAATTCATAACAAATACTACAGGTGTAAAAAATCACCTGTTTTCTTTTTGTAGAGAGTACAAAAGGCATGTCATTGACATTGTCTTTTGTTGTATGATACATTTTTAGGGACATAATGTTACAAGGTTGGTGTAACTAATGAGGAAAAAAGTTGTACTCTCATGTGAAGAGTGTAAAAATCGAAACTACTCTACGATGAAAGATACGAGCTCAGTAGAGCGACTTGAAATAAAAAAGTTTTGTAAAACATGCAATCAGCATACAGTTCACAAGGAAACAAAATAAATAATTGAAATAATACACTGGAGGTCCCGTAGATGCGTTTAACGAACTTTTTCGGCGATGTAGGTCGCGAAATGAAAAAAGTAAGTTGGCCTAAAAAAGATGAATTACTCCGTTCAACAGCGACTGTTATCGCTACAGTTGTCTTCTTTGCGATTTTCTTCGCAGTGGTTGATATGGGCATTTCTTCTTTAATTCGGTTAATTCTTGGTTAATTCTTGAATAAGAAGCACTTATCCATGATATAATGTTATTTATAAGAACTGTGTAAAAGCCCGGTGAACGGGTTTTTTCATTTGCGCAAAAAAATGTACGTCAGGGAGGGAAGGACGCTCGTCCTAAATGAATGGAAAAAAGTTGGTATGTTGTCCATACTTATTCTGGATATGAAAATAAAGTAAAAGCAAACCTAGAGAAACGTGTAGAATCAATGGGTATGCAAGATAAAATTTTCCGTGTTGTTGTCCCGGAAGAAGTAGAAGTAGAAATGAAAAACGGTAAAGAAAAATTAATGAAAAGAAAAGTGTTCCCAGGTTATGTATTAGTAGAATTAATCATGACTGATGACTCTTGGTATGTTGTACGTAACACGCCAGGTGTAACTGGGTTCGTTGGTTCTTCTGGTTCTGGATCTAAACCATCACCTCTATTAGAAGAGGAAGTTGTTACCATTATGAAGCATATGGGAATGGACAACGAAGTGGTTGATTTCGACTTTGAACTTCATGAAACAGTGCGTGTAAATGAGGGACCATTCGCAGATTATACAGGTGCTATTGAAGAAATTGATGTGGAGAAGAAAAAGGTTAGCGTGCTTGTGGACATGTTTGGTCGCGAGACTCCAGTTGAGCTTGACTTCCATCAAATTGAAAAATTATAAAATGAAACTTGAAATGAATTGTAAAAAGTGATAATATCTTTTAAGTCAGTACGTCTTCGTTATCGGAGACGTTTTTTGAAAGATTTTATCCTTACAGATAAAATATGACGTGGGAGGGCAAATCACTGTCCAATTGACCACATCACGGACTTAAGGAGGTGTGTCTCGTGGCTAAAAAGGTAATTAAAATGGTAAAGCTTCAAATTCCTGCAGGTAAAGCTAACCCAGCTCCACCAGTTGGTCCAGCATTAGGACAAGCAGGTGTTAACATCATGGGCTTCTGTAAAGAGTTTAACGCTCGTACAGCTGATCAAGCTGGTCTTATCATCCCTGTTGAAATTACGGTATTTGAGGACCGTTCATTCACTTTCATTACTAAAACTCCTCCTGCTGCTGTTCTTCTTAAGAAAGTAGCTGGTATTGAGTCTGGTTCTGGTGAACCAAACCGTAATAAAGTGGCAACTGTTAAGCGTGATAAAGTACGCGAAATCGCTGAAACTAAAATGCCTGACCTAAACGCTGCTAGCGTAGAAGCTGCAATGCGTATGGTTGAAGGTACTGCACGCAGTATGGGCATCGTTATCGAAGACTAATTCGATTTGTTTTTTTAAAAAGGTTGCGGGTCTGGAATTCCAATTCGCAACCTTTATTATCGTAAATGATTATCGTTTTTAAATAAATGGATGGCGCGCATCCTCAGGTTATACCTGAAAATAAGCGTAAACGTGGGAGGTTATTCCGCTAAAACCACATTCGAGGAGGAAATAAAAATGGCTAAAAGAGGTAAAAAGTACGTAGAAGCTGCAAAGCTTGTTGATCGTGCAACTGCTTACTCTGCAACAGAAGCAGTAGAATTAGTAAAGAAAACAAACACAGCTAAATTTGATGCGACTGTAGAAGTTGCATTCCGTTTAGGTGTTGACCCTAAGAAAGCTGACCAACAAATCCGTGGTGCAGTTGTTCTTCCACACGGTACTGGTAAAGTACAACGTGTATTAGTATTCGCTAAAGGTGAAAAGGCTAAAGAAGCTGAAGCTGCTGGAGCTGACTTCGTAGGCGATGCTGATTACATCGGTAAAATCCAACAAGGTTGGTTCGATTTCGATGTAGTAGTAGCAACTCCTGACATGATGGGTGAAGTTGGTAAACTTGGTCGCGTATTAGGACCTAAAGGTTTAATGCCAAACCCTAAAACTGGAACAGTTACTTTCGATGTAACTAAGGCTGTTAACGAAATCAAAGCTGGTAAAGTTGAATACCGCGTTGATAAAGCTGGTAACATCCACGTTCCAATCGGTAAAGTATCTTTCGAAGATGCTAAATTAGTAGAAAACTTCAGCACAATTGCTGACACTTTACAAAAAGTTAAGCCAGCTGCTGCAAAAGGTACTTACATGAAGAACGTAACAGTTGCTTCTACAATGGGACCTGGCGTACGTGTAGACGTTTCTACATTAGCGTAAATTTTGGAAGTTGACTTCATAAAGAAGTTTTTATATAATCATTTATGTTGTGAATTTAATTAGTGTACCGTAGACAGTAGGTGTCAATAGACTTAATTTCCTACCTAGGTGTTAATATACGAAACGGAATTTTTTTTCTGTGACTATATGCCTCCATGTCTACAAGTTGGGCATGGAGGTTTTTAGTGCACTTTCGGTACATCTTCTATATAATCTACAGGAGGTGTAATAACATGAGCAAAGTAATCGAAACTAAACAACAAGTTGTAACTGAAATCGCGGACAAACTTCGTGAAAGTAAATCTACGATCGTTGTTGACTACCGTGGTTTAACAGTTTCTGAAGTAACAGAATTACGTAAAAACTTACGTGAAGCTGGCGTTGAGTTCAAAGTTTACAAAAACTCTTTAACTCGTCGTGCTGCAGAATCTGCTGAAATGGCTGAGTTAAACGAATTCTTAACAGGACCAAACGCAATCGCGTTCAGTAACGAGGATGTAGTTGCTCCTGCGAAAGTATTAAACGACTTCGCTACAAAACATGAAGCTTTAGAAATTAAAGCTGGTGTAATCGAAGGTAAACTTGTAACACTTGATGAGGTTAAAGCTATCGCTACTCTTCCATCACGTGAAGGCTTACTTTCTATGCTTCTTAGCGTTCTTCAAGCTCCAATCCGTAACCTTGCACTTGCTACTAAAGCAGTTGCAGATCAAAAGGAAGAGCAAGGCGCTTAATTTTTTAAAAGATAATTACTTGTTATCTATAAAACAATACAAACCTATTTAAGGGAGGATATTTACAATGACTAAAGAACAAATCATTGAAGCAGTTAAATCTATGACTGTATTAGAACTTAACGACTTAGTAAAAGCTATCGAGGAAGAATTCGGCGTAACTGCTGCTGCTCCTGTAGCTGTAGCTGGTGGCGCTGGTGAAGCTGCTGCTGAGAAAACTGAATTTGACGTAGTACTTGCAAGTGCTGGCGCTCAAAAAATCAAAGTTATCAAAGCTGTACGTGAAATCACTGGTCTTGGCTTAAAAGAAGCTAAAGAATTAGTTGACAACACTCCAAAAGCAATCAAAGAAGGCGTTTCTAAAGAGGAAGCTGAAGAAATGAAAGCTAAACTTGAAGAAGTTGGCGCTGCTGTAGAAGTTAAGTAATTAACTTTTGATGCTTTAAAAAAAGCTCGCTCTCATGCGAGCTTTTTTTTTAACTGTAAAGAAAAGAGGTGGCCATATGGCAGACCATTATTTTTCTAATGACCCTTCTAGTAAAAGTGATCGCAAGCGATGGGAATTTGCACTTCGTGGATCTCAATTTACTTTCTTATCTGACCGTGGGGTGTTCTCGAAAAACGAAGTGGACTTTGGTTCTCGTCTTTTAATTGAAGCGTTTCAAGTGTCGGATATTAAAGGTGATATATTAGACGTAGGTTGTGGATATGGACCAATTGGTTTATCGTTGGCGAAAGAGTTTCAAGACCGTAAAGTTCACATGGTGGATGTGAATGAAAGGGCGCTTGAGCTTGCGAAAGAAAATGCCGCTAACAATAGAATTGGAAATGTACACATTTTTCAAAGTAGCGTCTATGAAAATGTAGATGGTATGTATGCTGCTATTCTATCTAATCCTCCAATTCGTGCAGGTAAAGATATCGTGCATGAGATTTTAGAAAAGGCTGTAGAGTATTTAGTTCCAGGTGGAGAGTTGTGGATTGTTATTCAAAAGAAGCAAGGTGCACCATCTGCACTGAAGAAACTAGAGGAAGTGTTTTCTGAAGTCGAAGTTGTAGAAAAGAAAAAGGGATATTATATCATAAAATCAAAAAAACGTTGACGGTTATTTTTGGCTATGTTAACATTATACAATGCCAATATATGATTTTCTGCGTTGAGAAAGATGTATATTTTTGTTTCTCTTGGAAAAGATAGTAAAATCAGCAGATTATGAAACAGAATGATGGTTTTCTTATAGAAGCCATTTTTCTTTTTTGAGCAGGTAGAAAGACTCAACGTATTTATCTTTAAGAGAAAAAGACTACGCTAATAGCAGTAGTTGTATTTATTTGTGATTTTGCGCAAATTTTTTTGCGCATTTATAATACTCATGATTTGAGGGGTGAAGCAGTTGACAGGTCAACTAGTTCAATACGGACGCCACCGCCAACGAAGAAGTTATGCCCGTATTAGTGAAGTATTAGAGTTACCAAATCTTATCGAAATTCAAACCTCTTCTTATCAGTGGTTTCTTGATGAGGGTTTGCGAGAAATGTTCCAAGACATTTCTCCGATTGAAGACTTTACGGGAAATCTATCGCTTGAATTTATCGACTACAGCTTAGGTGAACCTAAATACTCTGTAGACGAATGCAAAGAGCGTGATGTGACGTATGCAGCACCACTTCGTGTAAAAGTGCGTCTAATCAACAAGGAAACTGGTGAAGTAAAAGAACAAGATGTGTTCATGGGAGATTTCCCACTCATGACAGAGACTGGAACATTCGTAATTAACGGTGCAGAACGTGTTATCGTTTCCCAGTTAGTTCGCTCTCCAAGCGTATACTATAGTGGCAAAGTGGATAAAAACGGAAAACGTGGTTTTACTGCTACTGTAATTCCAAACCGCGGAGCTTGGTTAGAGTATGAGACAGATGCTAAGGATGTTGTATATGTGCGTATTGACCGTACGCGTAAACTTCCTGTAACTGTTTTGTTACGCGCATTAGGGTTTGGCTCTGATCAAGAAATCACCGAGCTTTTAGGTGATAACGAATACTTAAGCAACACATTAGAAAAAGACAACACAGATAGCACAGAAAAAGCATTGCTTGAAATTTATGAGCGTCTACGTCCTGGTGAACCACCAACAGTAGAAAATGCAAAGAGCTTACTTGTGTCTCGTTTCTTCGATCCGAAGCGCTACGATTTAGCAAATGTAGGTCGCTATAAGATCAACAAGAAGTTACACATTAAAAACAGATTGTTTAACCAACGCTTAGCTGAAACATTAGTGGATCCAGAAACTGGTGAAATTTTAGCGGCAGAAGGAACAATCTTAGATCGTCGTACACTTGATCGCATTTTACCTTACTTAGAGAAAAACATTGGATTCAAAACAGCGAAACCAATGGGTGGAGTGGTAGAAGGCGATGTTGAGCTGCAATCTATTAAGATTTATGCTCCTGAGTCAGAAGGCGAACGCGTAATTAATGTAATTGGTAATGCGAATATTACTCGTGATGTAAAACACATCACACCAGGTGATATCCTTGCTTCTATCAGTTACTTCTTCAACCTACTATACAAAGTAGGGGATACAGATGATATCGACCATTTAGGAAACCGTCGTCTGCGTTCAGTTGGAGAACTATTACAAAATCAATTCCGTATCGGTCTTTCTCGTATGGAACGTGTTGTTCGTGAGAGAATGTCGATTCAGGATACAAATGCAATTACACCACAGGCACTAATTAATATTCGTCCTGTTATTGCATCTATTAAAGAGTTCTTCGGAAGTTCTCAGTTATCTCAGTTCATGGACCAAACAAACCCATTAGCAGAGTTAACTCACAAACGAAGACTATCTGCATTAGGACCCGGTGGTTTAACGCGTGAGCGCGCAGGCTTTGAAGTGCGTGACGTTCACTACTCTCACTATGGTCGTATGTGTCCGATTGAAACACCAGAGGGACCAAACATCGGTTTGATTAACTCATTATCATCGTTCGCGAAAGTAAATGAGTTTGGTTTCATTGAAACACCATACCGTCGTGTTGATCCAGAAACTGGTCTTGTAACAGGGCAGGTTGATTACTTAACTGCAGATGAAGAAGATAATTATGTTGTAGCCCAAGCGAATATGAAATTATCTGAAGAAGGAGAATTCCTTAGTGAAGATATCGTAGCTCGTTTCCGTGGTGAAAACATTGTCACAAATAAAGAACGCATCGATTACATGGATGTATCTCCAAAACAAGTAGTGTCGGCAGCGACAGCTTGTATTCCGTTCTTAGAAAACGATGACTCTAACCGCGCACTTATGGGAGCGAACATGCAACGTCAGGCGGTTCCGTTAATGAATCCGGAATCTCCGATTGTAGGTACAGGTATGGAGTACGTATCAGCAAAAGACTCAGGTGCTGCAGTAATCTGTAAACACCCTGGTGTTGTTGAACGCGTAGAAGCACGTGAAGTTTGGGTACGTCGCTATGTAGAAGTTGACGGTCAAACAGTAAAAGGCGACTTAGATCGCTACAAAATGCAAAAATTCATTCGTTCTAACCAAGGAACTTGCTACAACCAACGCCCAATCGTAAGTGTTGGAAATGAAGTTGTAAAAGGTGAAATCCTTGCGGATGGTCCTTCTATGGAATTAGGTGAACTAGCACTTGGACGTAACGTGCTTGTTGGCTTCATGACTTGGGACGGTTATAACTACGAGGATGCGATCATTATGAGTGAGCGCCTTGTAAAAGACGATGTGTACACTTCTATTCATATTGAAGAATATGAGTCAGAAGCTCGTGATACGAAGCTTGGACCAGAAGAAATTACACGTGACATTCCAAACGTTGGGGAAGATGCATTACGCAACCTTGACGAGCGCGGTATCATTCGCGTTGGTGCGGAAGTAAAAGATGGAGATTTACTTGTTGGTAAAGTAACACCTAAAGGTGTAACAGAATTAACAGCTGAAGAACGTCTATTACATGCTATCTTTGGAGAAAAAGCACGTGAAGTACGTGATACATCACTACGTGTACCACACGGTGGTGGCGGTATTATCTTGGACGTAAAAGTATTCAACCGTGAAGATGGCGATGAATTGCCACCAGGCGTGAATCAACTTGTACGTGCATATATCGTTCAAAAACGTAAAATTTCTGAAGGTGACAAGATGGCCGGACGTCACGGTAACAAAGGTGTTATCTCTCGTATTTTACCAGAAGAAGATATGCCTTACTTACCAGACGGTACGCCAATCGATATCATGTTAAACCCATTAGGGGTACCATCTCGTATGAATATCGGTCAGGTATTAGAGCTTCATCTTGGTATGGCAGCAAGATACCTTGGCATTCACATTGCAACACCAGTATTCGATGGTGCTCGTGAGGAAGATGTTTGGGGCACTATTGAAGAAGCTGGTATGGCAAATGACGCGAAAACAATCCTGTATGACGGACGTACTGGTGAACCATTCGATAACCGCGTATCTGTTGGTGTCATGTATATGATCAAACTTGCGCACATGGTTGACGATAAACTTCATGCTCGTTCTACTGGACCATACTCACTTGTAACGCAGCAGCCTCTTGGAGGTAAAGCTCAGTTCGGTGGACAGCGTTTCGGTGAGATGGAGGTTTGGGCACTTGAAGCTTATGGTGCTGCTTATACTCTTCAAGAAATCTTAACAGTGAAGTCTGATGATGTTGTTGGACGTGTTAAGACGTATGAAGCAATTGTTAAAGGCGAAAATGTTCCAGAACCAGGCGTTCCTGAATCATTCAAAGTATTGATTAAAGAGCTGCAAAGTTTAGGTATGGACGTTAAAATGATGTCTAGCGACGATAAAGAAATTGAAATGCGTGATACAGAAGATGACGATGATCATCAATCAGCAGATAAATTGAATGTCGAAGTTGAGACAACTAAGGAATAATTGGGATAACCTGTAGACTAAAAGGGAGGTAGGCCCCTTGATAGATGTAAATAACTTTGAATATATGAAGATTGGACTTGCTTCACCTGACAAGATTCGTTCTTGGTCATACGGTGAAGTTAAGAAACCAGAAACAATTAACTATCGTACGTTAAAGCCTGAGAAAGATGGCTTGTTCTGTGAGCGTATTTTCGGACCACAAAAGGACTGGGAATGTCATTGCGGAAAATACAAACGTGTACGTTATAAAGGTGTAGTTTGTGATCGATGTGGCGTTGAAGTAACGCGTGCAAAAGTTCGTCGTGAACGTATGGGTCATATCGAATTAGCTGCTCCTGTATCTCATATTTGGTATTTCAAAGGTATCCCGAGCCGCATGGGACTTGTCTTAGACATGTCCCCTCGCGCGCTTGAAGAAGTAATTTATTTCGCTTCTTATGTTGTAACAGAAAGTGGAGATACACCACTTGATAAGAAGCAATTACTTTCTGAAAAAGAATACCGTGCATATCGTGATCGATATGGTAGCACATTCCAAGCTGCTATGGGTGCAGAAGCGATTAAAAAGCTACTACAAGACATCGATTTAGATAAAGAAGTAGACTTCTTAAAAGAAGAATTAAAAACAGCACAAGGACAACGCCGTACTCGTGCTATTAAACGTCTAGAAGTATTAGAAGCATTCCGTAACTCTGGAAATCACCCATCTTGGATGATCCTAGATGTTCTTCCAGTTATCCCACCAGAACTACGCCCAATGGTACAGTTGGATGGTGGACGTTTTGCTACTTCTGACTTAAACGACTTATACCGTCGTGTAATTAACCGTAATAATCGTTTAAAACGTCTATTGGACTTAGGTGCACCAAGCATCATCGTTCAAAACGAAAAACGTATGTTACAAGAAGCTGTAGACGCATTAATCGATAATGGTCGCCGTGGCCGTCCAGTTACTGGACCGGGTAACCGTCCATTAAAATCACTATCTCACATGCTTAAAGGTAAACAAGGACGTTTCCGTCAAAACTTATTAGGTAAACGTGTTGACTACTCTGGCCGTTCTGTAATCGTTGTAGGACCGAACTTAAAGATGTACCAATGTGGATTACCGAAAGAAATGGCGCTTGAATTGTTTAAGCCTTTCGTTATGAAAGAGTTAGTTGGAAAAGGTTTAGCACACAACATTAAGAGTGCTAAACGTAAAATCGAGCGTGTACAACCTGAAGTTTGGGACGTTTTAGAATCTGTGATCAAAGAGCATCCAGTACTTCTAAACCGCGCACCAACACTTCACCGTCTTGGTATCCAGGCGTTTGAACCTACATTAGTAGAAGGTCGCGCAATTCGTCTTCATCCACTTGTATGTACTGCATACAACGCGGACTTTGACGGTGACCAAATGGCGGTTCACGTTCCGTTATCATCAGAGGCACAAGCAGAAGCTCGTATTCTTATGTTAGCGGCACAAAACATCTTGAATCCAAAAGACGGAAAACCAGTTGTTACTCCATCTCAGGATATGGTATTAGGTAACTACTACTTAACTCTTGAGCGTGAAGGCGCGATCGGTGAAGGTATGGTCTTCAAAGATGCAAACGAAGCAATACTTGCATACCAAAATGGATATGTACATCTGCACACACGTGTTGCAGTTGCTGCAAGTTCAGTAAATAACGTAACATTTACTGAAGAGCAAAAAGGTAAGCTTCTATTAACAACAGTTGGTAAATTAATATTTAACGAAATCTTACCAGAGTCGTTCCCTTATATTAATGAACCGACAAACTCAAACCTTGAAAAAGAAACACCAGCGGAGTATTTCGTTGAAAAAGGTGCGAACATTAAAGAAATTATTGCTAGTCGCGAAGAAGTGGCGCCATTTAGCAAGAAGATCCTTGGTAACATCATTGCGGAAGTATTCAAACGTTTCCAAATTACGGAAACATCTCGCATGCTTGACCGCATGAAAAACTTAGGATTTAAGTACTCTACAAAAGCTGGTATCACAGTTGGGGTATCTGACATTCTTGTATTAGGCGAAAAAGATGAAATTCTCCATGAAGCACAAGCAAAAGTAGATAATGTAATTAAACAATTCCGTCGCGGTTTAATCACAGAAGAAGAACGTTACGATCGCGTTATCTCTATTTGGAGTAATGCAAAAGATGTTATCCAAGGAAAACTGATGAAATCCTTGAATAAACGCAATCCAATCTTCATGATGAGTGATTCCGGTGCCCGTGGTAACGCATCGAACTTTACTCAGCTTGCTGGTATGCGTGGTCTGATGGCCAATCCATCTGGTCGTATTATCGAACTTCCAATTAAATCAAGTTTCCGTGAAGGTTTAACAGTACTTGAGTACTTCATCTCTACGCATGGTGCGCGTAAAGGTCTTGCCGATACAGCACTTAAAACTGCCGATTCTGGTTACTTAACACGTCGTCTTGTAGACGTTGCACAAGATGTAATTGTCCGTGAAGATGATTGTGGAACAGATCGTGGTCTATTAATTGGTGCGATTAAAGAGGGTAATGAAGTAATTGAGTCATTATATGATCGTCTTGTTGGACGTTTTGCAAGAAAAACTGTAAAACATCCTGAAACAGGTGAAGTATTAGTTAGTGAAAACCAACTAATTACTGAAGATATCGCTCATATCGTTGAAAATTCGGGTGTTGAAACTGTAAACATTCGTTCAGCATTCACGTGTAACACTCGCCATGGTGTATGTAAGAAGTGTTACGGTCGTAACTTAGCAACTGGTACAGACGTAGAAGTAGGAGAAGCGGTAGGTATTATCGCAGCTCAATCTATCGGTGAGCCAGGTACACAGTTAACGATGCGTACGTTCCATACAGGTGGGGTTGCCGGAGATGATATCACTCAAGGTTTACCTCGTATCCAAGAGATCTTCGAAGCTCGTAACCCGAAAGGTCAGGCAGTTATCAGTGAAATCGATGGTGTTATCGCAGCGATCAACGATGTTAAAGATCGCCAAGAAGTAGTTGTACAGGGTGAAGTTGAAGCTCGTACGTATGCTATTCCTTACGGTGCGCGTCTGAAAGTAACTCCAGGACAGCCAATTAGCCACGGTAAAGAGTTAACAGAAGGTTCTATTGATCCGAAAGAATTACTAAAAGTAACGGACATTACGGCGGTTCAAGAATACTTATTACGTGAAGTTCAAAAAGTATACCGTATGCAAGGGGTAGAAATTGGCGACAAACACGTAGAAGTAATGGTACGTCAAATGTTACGTAAAGTTCGTGTAAGTGATGCGGGTGAAACAGATGTATTACCAGGAACATTACTAGATATTCATCAGTTTACTGATGCGAATGCGAAGGTGTTACTGAAAGGTAAACAACCAGCAACAGCTAGACCTGTTCTACTTGGTATTACAAAAGCTTCGCTTGAAACTGATTCATTCTTATCTGCAGCATCGTTCCAAGAAACGACACGTGTCTTAACTGATGCAGCAATTAAGGGTAAACGCGATGAACTTCTAGGATTGAAAGAAAATGTTATTATCGGTAAACTTGTTCCTGCTGGAACAGGTATGAATCGTTATCGCAAAGTGGACCTTGTAAAAACAACACAAGGTGACATGAATGTAGAAAACGATGAAGTTTATGTGGAACAGTAAAATTTTCCGTCGTAAATTTTGTATAAAAACAGCTAATCCTAGTTGACATTGTATGAATCAAAATGTTACTATAATCAAGGTTGCTCCTGAATGATGCTTTGGAGGATATTTATATGTCTTATCAAAAAGTGTCAAATGCTGAAAATGTAGTCGTTGGTCATAAACGTACATTGGAGGCAATCAAAAATGGTATAGTTAAAGAAGTTGTTATTGCGGAAGATGCTGATATGCGGTTAACCCATATGATCATTCGCACTGCTTTGCAACATAACATACCCATAACAAAAGTTGAATCAGTTCGTAAGCTTGGAAAAGTTTCGGGGATTCAAGTGGGAGCTTCAGCAATAGGAATAATAAGTTAAAACTGTTTTTGTGAGGAGAGAGCATTTGCTCTTCCTTGCAAAAACTTTGTTTTCAACTAATAATGAACCACCTGGATATGTGGTCATACAAACATGCGAAGGGAGGATAATCAAATGCCTACTATTAACCAATTAGTGAGAAATGGTCGTACTGATAAAGTATGGAAGTCTAAATCACCTGCGTTAAACAAAGGTTTTAACTCTTTAAAGAAAAAATCAACTGATATCTCTGCACCTCAAAAACGTGGTGTATGTACTCGTGTTGGTACAATGACTCCGAAGAAACCGAACTCAGCGTTACGTAAATACGCTCGTGTACGTTTAACAAATGGTATTGAAGTTACAGCTTACATCCCAGGTATCGGTCATAACCTACAAGAGCATAGCGTAGTATTAATTCGCGGTGGTCGAGTAAAGGATTTACCAGGGGTACGTTACCACATCGTTCGTGGTGCGCTTGATACAGCTGGTGTTGACAAACGTATGCAAGGACGTTCTAAATATGGTACTAAGCGACCAAAACCTGCTAAAAAATAATAACTTTAAAATGAAAGGAGGAACTCAATATGCCTCGTAAAGGACCTGTTGCGAAACGTGACGTGTTACCAGATCCAATGTACAAATCTAAGCTAGTAACACGCCTTATCAACAAAATGATGGTTGACGGTAAAAAAGGTAAATCTCAAACAATTCTTTATAACGCTTTCGATATCGTTCGTGAACGTTCAGAGAAAGACCCTATGGAAGTATTCGAGCAAGCTCTTAAGAACATCATGCCTGTTCTTGAAGTACGTGCTCGTCGTGTTGGTGGTGCTAACTACCAAGTTCCAGTTGAGGTTCGTCCAGAACGCCGTACAACTTTAGGTCTTCGCTGGTTAGTAAACTATGCTCGTCTTCGTGGTGAAAAAACTATGGAAGAGCGTCTAGCTTACGAAATCTTAGATGCAGCTAACAACGCTGGTGCATCTGTTAAGAAACGTGAAGACACTCATAAAATGGCAGAAGCTAACAAAGCATTTGCTCATTACCGTTGGTAGGATTCAACGTAAAATAAATGTAAGCATAAACCGCTTTATTTGTCGCTTATGGAAGTGTGGAGAGGGAGAATGCCTCTCCCTTTCGTTGGGCGCTCGTTTTACATAATGAGGGTACTGGACATACTGACATGTGTAACAATATAAAGTGGCTTTTTTGCTACTTAAAATAAAAAAATCCAATCCATATATGGAAGGAGCAAGACACCAAATGGCAAGAGAGTTCTCTTTAGAAAACACTCGTAATATTGGTATCATGGCTCACATCGATGCTGGTAAAACAACAGCAACTGAGCGTATTCTGTATTACACAGGACGTATTCATAAAATCGGTGAAACTCACGAAGGTGCATCTCAGATGGACTGGATGGAGCAAGAGCAAGAGCGTGGTATCACAATTACTTCTGCTGCAACTACAGCACAATGGAAAGGTCACCGTGTAAACATCATTGACACTCCAGGTCACGTAGACTTCACAGTAGAAGTAGAACGTTCTTTACGCGTACTTGATGGCGCGGTAGCAGTACTTGATGCACAATCTGGTGTAGAACCACAAACAGAAACTGTTTGGCGTCAGGCTACTACTTACGGCGTACCTCGTATCGTATTCGTTAACAAAATGGATAAAATCGGTGCGGATTTCTTATACTCTGTAGGAACAATCCACGATCGTTTACAAGCAAACGCACACCCAATTCAGTTACCAATCGGTGCTGAAGATGAGTTCAATGGTATCATTGACCTTGTTGAAGAATGTGCTTACATGTACGGTAACGATTTAGGAACAGACATTCAACGTGTTGAAATTCCTGAAGAGCACAAAGAATTAGCTGCAGAATATCGTGGAAAGCTTATTGAAGCGGTAGCTGAGCTTGATGAAGAAATGATGATGAAGTACCTAGAAGGTGAAGAAATCACTGTAGAAGAGCTTAAAGCTGGTATCCGTAAGGCTACAACTTCTGTAGAATTCTTCCCAGTAATCTGTGGTTCTGCATTCAAAAATAAAGGTGTTCAAATTCTGTTAGACGCAGTTATCGATTACCTACCATCTCCATTAGACGTACCTGCAATTAAAGGTACTCTTCCGGATACAGATGAAGAAATCGAACGTAAGTCTAGCGATGAAGAACCATTCGCAGCTTTAGCATTCAAAATCATGACTGACCCTTATGTTGGTAAGTTAACGTTCTTCCGTGTGTATTCTGGTGTGTTAAACTCTGGATCATACGTGAAAAACTCAACTAAAGGTAAGCGTGAGCGTGTAGGTCGTATCCTACAAATGCACGCTAACAGCCGTGAAGAGATCTCAACAGTTTACGCTGGTGATATCGCTGCTGCTGTAGGTTTAAAAGATACTACTACTGGTGATACTCTTTGTGACGAGAAGAGCCTTGTTATCCTTGAGTCTATGGAATTCCCAGAGCCAGTTATCTCTGTAGCTATCGAACCAAAATCAAAAGCTGACCAAGATAAAATGGGTACAGCATTATCTAAGCTTTCTGAAGAAGATCCAACATTCCGTGCTCACACTGACCAAGAAACTGGCCAAACAATCATCGCTGGTATGGGTGAACTTCACCTTGATATCATCGTTGACCGTATGCGCCGTGAATTCAAAGTTGAAGCAAACGTTGGTGCTCCTCAGGTAGCATACCGTGAGACTTTCCGCGCTGCTGCGAAAGTTGAAGGTAAGTTCGCTCGTCAATCTGGTGGACGTGGACAATTCGGACACGTTTGGATTGAGTTTGAACCTAACGAAGAAGGTAAAGGATTCGAATTCGAAAACAAGATCGTCGGTGGTGTAGTTCCTCGTGAATACATCCCAGCTGTTGGAGCAGGTCTTGAAGATGCACTTAAAAATGGTGTACTAGCTGGTTATCCACTAGTTGACATTAAAGCTGCATTAGTTGACGGATCTTACCATGATGTCGATTCATCTGAGATGGCGTTCAAAATCGCTGCATCTATGGCACTTAAAGCTGCGGTTTCTAAATGTAGCCCAGTAATTCTTGAGCCAATGATGAAAGTTGAAGTTGTAATTCCTGAAGAGTACATGGGTGACATTATGGGTGACGTAACATCTCGTCGTGGACGTGTAGAAGGTATGGAAGCTCGCGGTAACGCTCAAGTTGTTCGCGCTATGGTTCCACTTTCTGAAATGTTCGGTTATGCAACGTCATTACGTTCTAACACTCAAGGACGCGGAACATTCTCTATGGTGTTTGATCACTATGAAGAGGTACCAAAGTCTGTTTCTGAAGAAATTATCAAAAAAAATAAAGGTGAATAATTGATTTTTATCGATTGTTCAAGTATAACTACTTATGTAAGCTTAGAAAGTGGGACGTAAGTTTCACTTTCTAGACTAAATATAAAATAACCTATATAAACTAAGGAGGAATTTAGAATGGCTAAAGCTAAATTCGAACGTTCTAAACCCCATGTTAACATCGGTACAATCGGCCACGTTGACCATGGTAAAACTACATTAACTGCTGCGATCACTACAGTTCTTGCAAAAGCTGGTGGTGCTGAAGCACGCGGATACGATCAAATCGACGCTGCTCCAGAAGAAAGAGAGCGCGGAATCACAATCTCAACTGCACACGTTGAGTACGAAACTGAAACTCGTCACTATGCACACGTTGACTGCCCAGGTCACGCTGACTATGTTAAAAACATGATCACTGGTGCTGCTCAAATGGACGGCGGTATCTTAGTAGTATCTGCTGCTGATGGCCCAATGCCTCAAACACGTGAGCACATCCTTCTTTCTCGTCAAGTAGGTGTTCCTTACATCGTTGTATTCTTAAACAAATGCGACATGGTAGACGACGAAGAATTATTAGAATTAGTAGAAATGGAAGTTCGTGACCTATTATCTGAATACGGATTCCCAGGCGACGACATTCCTGTAATCAAAGGTTCTGCTCTTAAAGCTCTTCAAGGAGAAGCTGATTGGGAAGCAAAAATCATTGAATTAATGACTGAAGTTGATGCTTACATCCCAACTCCAGAACGTGAAACTGACAAACCATTCTTAATGCCTATCGAGGATGTATTCTCTATCACAGGTCGTGGTACAGTTGCAACTGGTCGTGTAGAGCGCGGAATCGTTAAAGTTGGTGACGTAGTAGAAATCATCGGTCTTGCTGAAGAAAATGCTTCTACAACTGTAACTGGTGTAGAGATGTTCCGTAAACTTCTTGACCAAGCTCAAGCTGGAGACAACATCGGTGCTTTACTTCGTGGGGTTGCTCGTGAAGACATCCAACGTGGACAAGTTCTTGCTAAAACTGGCTCTGTAAAAGCTCACGCTAAATTCAAAGCTGAAGTTTTCGTATTATCTAAAGAAGAAGGTGGACGTCACACTCCATTCTTCGCTAACTACCGTCCTCAGTTCTACTTCCGTACAACTGACGTAACTGGTATCATCCAATTACCAGAAGGTACTGAAATGGTAATGCCTGGTGACAACATCGAAATGACTATCGAACTTATCGCTCCAATCGCTATCGAAGAGGGAACTAAATTCTCTATTCGTGAAGGTGGACGTACAGTAGGTTACGGTGTAGTTGCAACTATCGTTGAGTAATCTTAACTGATATAAAAAAACCCAAGGGATCTTCCCTTGGGTTTTTTGTTTGTAGTTATATAATGAATGAAATTTTATTTTTATGTTTTGACGAGTTTCTTCTATAGTAATATGAAATCAGCAAAACTAAAATCCAGAAACTGTAAAATGAATTCTGTTAGATGAAAACTTGAAATTCTTTAAAGTGCCATGTATAATAGCAAAAGTAGAGAAAAGCAGATGCAAACAAAAAGATGCTTGCATCTA
The DNA here is from genome assembly GCF_019656175.1 of Bacillus sp. BML-BC051. NCBI lineage: Bacteria > Bacillati > Bacillota > Bacilli > Caryophanales > Bacillaceae > Bacillus > Bacillus sp. BML-BC051. The sequence goes on along the minus strand of NZ_BPLI01000059.1, from coordinate 24,649 downwards.
GACGAATAACATTGTATAATAGACAATGTTGGTCTTTGACTGCGATGAAGTGGAAGGTTGCTGACACACCCGGCCGCTTTGCCATGGCATGGTGTGGGGAAATTTCCATGGAGAAGGTCTATTTTAGAAATAGGCGAACGAAGGAGGGAAAATAATGGCAAAAGAAAAAATTCGTATCCGTTTAAAAGCTTATGATCACCGTATTCTTGATCAATCAGCTGAGAAAATTGTAGAAACAGCTAAGCGTTCTGGGGCAACAGTTTCTGGTCCGATCCCATTACCAACTGAGAAGACTATTTACACAATTCTTCGTGCTGTTCATAAGTACAAAGATTCTCGTGAGCAATTCGAAATGCGCACACACAAACGTTTAATCGATATCGTGAGTCCTACTCCACAAACAGTAGATTCATTAATGCGTTTAGACTTACCGTCTGGTGTAGATATCGAAATCAAACTATAATTCATATAACTTAAAAATGTAGGAGGTGTAACTCATGACCAAAGGAATCTTAGGAAGAAAGATCGGTATGACTCAAGTATTTGCTGAGAACGGTGAGTTAATCCCAGTAACAGTTATCGCTGCTAATCCAAACGTTGTTCTTCAAAAGAAAACAACTGAAACTGATGGCTACAATGCAATCCAGTTAGGATTTGAAGATAAACGTGAAAAGTTAACTAACAAACCTGAACAAGGCCACACTGCTAAAGCATCTACAACTCCTAAGCGCTTCATTCGCGAAATCCGCGATGCAGACGTGGACGGATTAGAGGTTGGTCAAGAGGTAAAAGTTGAAGTTTTCGCTGCAGGTGAAATCGTTGACGTAACAGGAATTTCTAAAGGTAAAGGTTTCCAAGGTGTTATCAAACGCCACGGACAATCTCGCGGACCTATGTCTCATGGTTCTCGCTATCACCGTCGTCCAGGTTCAATGGGCCCAGTTGCTCCGAACCGTGTATTCAAAGGTAAAAAACTTGCTGGACGTATGGGTGGAGACCAAGTTACTATCCAAAACTTAGAAATCGTTCAAGTTGACACTGAGCGCAACTTATTACTAGTAAAAGGTAACGTTCCAGGTGCTAAGAAATCTCTTGTAGTTGTTCAAGGCGCTGTGAAGGTTAGCAAATAATTCACATAGGAAGGAGGAATTCCAATGCCAAAAGTTACTGTATATAACCAAACTGGTTCACAGGTTGGTGAAATCGAATTAGCTGAAGCTATTTTCGGTATCGAACCAAATGAAGCTGTACTTTTCGAAGCTGTAATGATGCAACGTGCATCTTTACGTCAAGGTACACACAAAGTAAAAACTCGTTCTGAAGTTCGTGGTGGTGGTCGTAAACCATGGCGTCAAAAAGGAACTGGACGTGCTCGTCAAGGGTCTATCCGCTCTCCTCAATGGCGTGGTGGTGGTACGGTATTCGGACCTACACCAAGAAGCTATGCGTACAAACTTCCTAAGAAGGTGCGTCGTTTAGCAATCAAATCTGCATTAGCTACTAAAGTAGTTGAGAACAACATTGTAGTTCTTGAAGACCTAGTGTTAAATGCACCAAAAACAAAAGACATGCTAGCAGTACTTAAAGGATTAACTGTTGAGAAGAAAGCTCTTATCGTAACTGCTGATGCAAACGAATCTGTAGAGTTATCTGCTCGCAATATCCCTGGAGTAACAGTAATCACTGCTGATGGCGTAAACGTTTTAGACGTGCTTCATCATGATAAGCTAATCATGACAAAAGCGGCAGTGGAAAAAGTAGAGGAGGTGCTTGCATAATGAGAGATCCTCGTGATATCATTAAGCGCCCAGTTATCACTGAACGTTCTATGGAAATGATGGCTGAAAAAAAATACACGTTCGATGTGGACGTTAAATCTAATAAAACAGAAGTTAAAGATGCTCTTGAAGCGATCTTTGGTGTTAAAGTAGAAAAAGTGAACATCATGAACTACAAGCCGAAAGCAAAACGCGTTGGTCGTCACGCTGGTTTTACTAGCCGTCGTCGTAAAGCAATCGTTAAGCTAACTGCTGACAGCAAAGAAATCGAAATCTTCCAAGGCGTTTAATTCTTACTAAAGAAGGAGGGAAATTGAGATGGGAATTAAAAAGTATAATCCAACTACTAACGGTCGTCGTAATATGACTACGAATGATTTCGCTGAAATCACGACTGACAGACCAGAAAAGTCATTACTTGCTCCTTTAAGCAAGAAAGCTGGTCGTAATAACCAAGGTAAAATTACTGTACGTCATCAAGGTGGCGGACATAAGCGTCAATACCGTATCATCGACTTTAAGCGTAACAAAGATGGAATTCCAGGACGCGTTGCTACGATCGAATACGATCCAAACCGCTCTGCGAATATCGCATTAATTAACTACGTTGACGGTGAAAAACGTTACATTCTTGCTCCTAAGAACTTAGAAGTAGGTATGGAAGTTATGTCTGGCCCAGAAGCTGACATCAAAATCGGTAACGCATTACCATTAATCAACATTCCAGTAGGTACTGTTGTTCATAACATCGAGCTTAAGCCTGGTCGTGGCGGACAATTAGTTCGTTCTGCTGGTACATCTGCTCAAGTACTTGGTAAAGAAGGTAAATACGTACTTGTACGTTTAACTTCTGGTGAAGTACGTCTTGTATTATCTGCTTGTCGCGCTTCAATCGGTCAAGTAGGTAACGAACAACACGAACTTATCAAGATCGGTAAAGCAGGTCGCTCTCGCTGGTTAGGTAAACGCCCAACAGTTCGTGGTTCTGTAATGAACCCGGTTGATCACCCACACGGTGGTGGTGAAGGACGTTCTCCAATCGGACGTAAGTCTCCAATGTCTCCATGGGGTAAACCAACTCTTGGATTCAAGACTCGTAAGAAAAACAAAGCGTCTGACAAATTCATCGTTCGTCGTCGTAAAAAATAATGGGATTGTAGTACGGTTCATTTCTAGAACCGTACGCCAATCACGAAGGGAGGCACCAAAATGGCTCGTAGCTTAAAAAAAGGACCATTTGTCGATGATCACTTAATGAGCAAAATGGAAAAATTAGTTGCATCTGAGCAAAAACAAGTTGTTAAAACTTGGTCTCGCCGTTCAACAATCTTCCCTCAGTTCATCGGACACACAATCGCTGTATATGATGGTCGTAAACACGTACCTGTGTACATCACTGAGGATATGGTTGGCCATAAGTTAGGTGAATTCGCACCAACTCGTACGTATAAAGGTCACCTTGCTGACGATAAGAAAACTAGAAGATAATGAGAGGAGGCACTTCAATGCAAGCTAAAGCAGTAGCGAGAACAGTTCGTATTGCTCCTCGTAAAGTTCGTTTAGTAGTAGACTTAATCCGAGGTAAGCAAGTGGGTGAAGCGATTGCTATCCTTAACCACACACCAAAAACTGCTTCTCCAGTTGTAGAGAAAGTTTTAAAATCTGCAATCGCAAATGCAGAGCACAATTATGAGATGGATATTAACAACCTAGTTGTTGAAAAAGTTTTCGTTGACGAAGGTCCAACGTTGAAACGTTTCCGTCCACGTGCAATGGGTCGTGCAAGCCAAATTAACAAACGCACAAGCCACATCACAGTTGTGGTATCAGAAAAGAAGGAGGGATAATCGATGGGTCAAAAGGTTAATCCAATTGGTCTTCGTGTCGGCGTTATCCGTGACTGGGAATCTCGTTGGTTCGCAGAGAAAGATTATGCTACATTATTACATGAAGACATCAAAATCCGTGAGTACATTACTGTACGCTTAAAAGATTCTGCTGTTGCTAAAGTAGAAATCGAACGTGCAGCAAATCGTGTAAATGTTACAATTCACACTGCAAAACCTGGTATGGTAATTGGTAAAGGTGGTACTGAAGTTGAAGCACTTCGTAAAGCTCTTAACCAATTAACAGGCAAGCGTGTACACATCAACATTTTAGAAGTTAAGAGAGCTGATCTTAACGCTAAATTAGTAGGCGAAAACATTGCTCGTCAATTAGAAAACCGTGTATCATTCCGTCGTGCACAAAAGCAAGTTATTCAACGTGCTATGCGTGCAGGTGCTAAAGGTATTAAAACACAGGTTTCTGGTCGTCTTGGCGGAGCTGATATCGCTCGTGCAGAATCTTACAGTGAAGGAACTGTTCCACTTCATACACTTCGCGCTGATATTGACTATGCAGCAGTTGAAGCTGATACAACATACGGTAAATTAGGCGTAAAAGTATGGATCTACCGTGGAGAAGTCCTTCCTACAAAAAAGAAAGCTTCTGAGGAAGGAGGAAAATAATATGTTAATGCCAAAACGCGTAAAATATCGTAGAGAGCATCGTGGTAAAATGCGTGGTCGTGCAAAAGGTGGAACTGAAATTGCTTTCGGTGAATTCGGTTTACAAGCACAAGCTGCTTCATGGATTACAAACCGTCAAATCGAAGCTGCTCGTCGTGCAATGACTCGTTACATGAAACGTGGCGGTAAAGTATGGATTAAAATTTTCCCTTCTAAACCTTACACTGCAAAACCTCTAGAAGTACGTATGGGTTCCGGTAAAGGGGCACCAGAAGGCTGGGTAGCAGTAGTAAAACCTGGGAAAATTATGTTCGAAATCGCGGGTGTATCTGAAGAGGTAGCACGCGAAGCATTACGTCTTGCAGCTCACAAGTTACCTGTGAAATGTAAATTCGTAAAACGTGAAGAAAATGGTGGTGAATCTAATGAAAACTAATGATATTCGTGAATTAACCACTGCCGAAATCGAAACAAAAGTTAAAGCTTTAAAGGAAGAATTGTTCAATCTTCGCTTCCAACTTGCTACAGGACAATTAGAGAATCCAACTCGCATTCGTGAAGTGCGTAAAGCAATTGCTCGTATGAAAACTGTAGTTCGTGAAAGAGAGATCGGAATTAATCGATAAATTGAGGGGAGGTTTGCATAGTGAGCGAACGTAACCAACGCAAAGTTTATACTGGTCGTGTTGTGTCTGACAAAATGGACAAAACGATTACAGTTTTAGTTGAAACTTACAAAACTCATTCCTTGTACGGAAAGCGTGTTAAGTATTCTAAGAAGTACAAAGCCCATGATGAGCAAAACCAAGCGAAACTTGGCGATATCGTTAAAATCATGGAAACTCGCCCGCTTTCTGCTACTAAGCGTTTCCGTTTAGTTGAAATCGTTGAAGAAGCGGTTATTATCTAAATAGATGAATCGGAATTTTTAGTCCGAAGGGAGGTTTCATAAGATGATCCAACAAGAATCTCGTTTGAAAGTTGCTGACAACTCTGGTGCACGTGAACTTTTAACAATTAAAGTATTAGGCGGCTCTGGTCGTAAATATGCTAACATCGGTGATATTATCGTTGCTACGGTAAAACAAGCAACACCAGGTGGCGTTGTTAAAAAAGGTGACGTTGTTAAAGCAGTAGTAGTACGTACGAAGAGCGGAGCTCGTCGTCCGGACGGTTCTTACATCAAATTTGATGAAAACGCAGCGGTTATCATTAAAGACGATAAGAGCCCACGTGGTACTCGTATCTTCGGACCAGTAGCTCGTGAATTACGTGATAGCAACTTCATGAAGATCGTTTCTTTAGCTCCAGAAGTTCTATAATTTAAGGTATTGCCTTGCTAAGGAGGTGCAGAATTAAGATGCATGTAAAAAAAGGTGATAAAGTACAGGTAATCACTGGTAAAGACAAAGGAAAACAAGGCGTTATCCTTGTGGCTTTCCCAAAGCAAAACCGTGTTATCGTTGAGGGTGTTAACATCGTTAAAAAACACTCTAAGCCATCTCAATTAAATCCACAAGGTGGAATTATTACTAAAGAAGCACCTATTCACGTTTCTAACGTTATGGTTTTAGATCCTAAAACAGGTGAACCTACTCGCGTAGGCTTCAAAGTAGAAGATGGTAAAAAAGTTCGTATTGCAAAAAAATCTGGTGAATTATTAGATAAATAATTTTCTTAAGAAAGGAGGTCACTTCATTGAATCGCCTTAAAGAGAAGTTCCAAAAGGAAATTACTCCTGCTCTAGTGAGCAAGTTTAACTATAAATCTGTGATGGAAGTACCGAAAATCGAAAAGATCGTAATCAACACTGGTGTTGGTGACGCGGTATCTAACTCAAAAGCTTTAGACAATGCAGTAGAAGAATTAACACAAATCGCAGGTCAAAAACCTGTTGTAACTCGTGCTAAAAAATCAATCGCTGGTTTCCGTCTTCGTGAAGGTATGCCAATCGGTGCGAAAGTAACTTTACGCGGCGAGCAAATGTATGAATTCTTCGACAAATTAGTATCAGTTTCTTTACCACGTGTACGTGATTTCCGTGGTGTTTCTAAGAAATCATTCGATGGTCGTGGGAACTACACATTAGGTGTTAAAGAGCAACTTATCTTCCCTGAGATTGATTATGATAAAGTAAGCAAAGTCCGCGGTATGGACATCGTAATCGTTACTACAGCGAAAACTGATGAAGAAGCTCGTGAACTGTTAACACAATTCGGTATGCCATTCCAAAAATAATGGAAGCCAACGCTAAGTAGAGGAGGCGAAAACGTGGCTAAAAAATCTATGATAGCGAAACAAAAGCGTACTCCTAAGTTTAAAGTACAAGAGTATACACGTTGCGAACGCTGCGGTCGTCCGCATTCTGTATACCGCAAATTTAAGCTTTGCCGTATTTGTTTCCGTGAACTTGCATATAAAGGTCAAATTCCTGGTGTTAAAAAAGCTAGTTGGTAAAACCCACAAATGGGAAGGAGGTAAAACACATGGTGATGACAGATCCAATTGCAGACATGCTTACTCGCATCCGTAATGCGAACATGGTACGTCATGAGAAATTAGAGGTTCCTGCTTCTAAAATCAAAAAAGAGATCGCTGAACTTTTAAAACGTGAAGGTTTCATTCGTGATGTAGAATACATCGAGGATAACAAACAAGGTATCCTTCGTATTTTCCTGAAATATGGTGCAAACAATGAACGTGTAATCACTGGATTAAAACGTATCAGTAAACCTGGCTTACGCGTTTACGCTAAAGCTGATGAAGTACCACGTGTACTTAACGGATTAGGTATCGCTCTTGTTTCTACATCTAAGGGAGTAATGACGGACAAAGACGCTCGTCAATTACAAACTGGTGGAGAAGTAGTAGCATACGTTTGGTAATATATATTTAAAACGAACGGAGGTGTGACCACATGTCTCGTATTGGTAAAAAGATTCTTGAAATCCCTGCAGGTGTTACTATTACAGTTGCAGAAGACAATACTGTAACAGTAAAAGGCCCTAAAGGTGAATTAACTCGTACTTTCAATGCTGATATGCTTATCAAAATTGAAGAGAATACATTAACAGTTGAGCGTCCATCTGAACAGAAGGACCACCGTGCATTACACGGTACAACTCGTGCTTTAATCGGAAACATGGTTGAAGGTGTAACTGCAGGTTTCGCACGCGGACTTGAATTAGTCGGTGTTGGTTACCGTGCTCAAAAACAAGGTGATAAACTTGTATTAAGCGTAGGTTATTCTCATCCAGTAGAAATGACTCCAGAAGCAGGTCTTGAAGTTGAAGTACCTGCACCAACTAAAATCGTAATCAAAGGTATCGACAAGCAACGTGTTGGCGAATTTGCTGCTAACATCCGTGCTGTACGTGCTCCTGAGCCATATAAAGGTAAAGGTATTCGTTACGAAGGCGAAGTTGTTCGTCGTAAAGAAGGTAAAACTGCTAAGTAAACCCGTTAGGTGAGAGAAAGGAGTGACAAGAAAATGATCACTAAAGCTGATAAAAATGCGACTCGTAAGAAAAGACATGCACGTGTACGTGCTAAACTTACTGGTACTGCAGAGCGTCCACGTTTAAACGTGTTCCGTTCTAACCAACATATTTACGCTCAAGTTATTGATGATGTGAATGGTGTAACGTTAGTAAGTGCATCTACTCTTGATAAAGACCTTGCTCTTAACGGTACTAGCAATACTGAAGCTGCTACGAAAGTAGGAGAATCAGTTGCTAAGCGTGCTGTAGAGAAAGGCGTTAAAGAAGTAGTATTCGATCGCGGTGGTTACTTATACCATGGCCGTGTTAAAGCTCTAGCTGAAGCTGCTCGTGAGGCTGGATTACAATTTTAATGGTCAAAGGAGGGAAAATTGATGCATCGCATTGACCCAAGTAAATTAGAACTTGAAGAACGTGTAGTTACGATAAATCGTGTCGCGAAAGTTGTTAAGGGTGGTCGTCGTTTCCGCTTTGCTGCACTAGTTGTAGTTGGCGATAAAAACGGTCATGTTGGATTCGGTACTGGTAAAGCACAAGAGGTACCAGACGCAATCCGCAAAGCAATCGAAGACGCTAAGAAAAACTTAATCGCTGTACCATTAGTTGGTACAACAATTCCACACACAATCAACGGTCACTTTGGAGCTGGTGAAGTATTCTTAAAACCTGCTGCTGAAGGTACTGGTGTTATTGCTGGTGGACCTGTTCGTGCGGTACTTGAATTAGCTGGTGTACAAGATATTCTTTCGAAATCTCTTGGTTCTAACACACCAATCAACATGATTCGCGCTACTGTGAACGGATTAAGCGAACTTAAGCGCGCTGAAGATGTTGCAAAATTACGCGGTAAATCTGTAGAAGAGCTACTAGGTTAAGGAGGGAAAACAAATGGCGAAAAAGTTAGAAATTACCCTCACTCGTAGTGTAATTGGTCGTCCACAAGATCAACGTGCGACGGTAGAAGCTTTAGGTCTTAAAAAGTTGAATTCAACTGTAGTTAAGGAAGAAACTCCTGCTATTCTTGGTATGATCAACAAAGTTTCTCACCTTATAACTGTAAAAGAAGCTTAAGGATAACTCATTAATATAAGGAGGTGCCTGGGAATGAAACTTCATGAATTAAAACCTGCAGAAGGTTCTCGTAAAGTACGTAACCGTGTCGGTCGTGGTATCGGTTCTGGTAACGGTAAAACTGCTGGTAAAGGTCATAAAGGACAAAACGCACGTTCTGGTGGCGGTGTTCGTCTTGGCTTCGAAGGTGGTCAAACTCCATTATTCCGTCGTTTACCAAAACGCGGCTTCACAAACATTAACCGTAAAGAGTTTGCTATTGTAAACTTAACAACGTTAAATCGTTTTGAAGATGGTACAGAAGTAACACCTGAATTATTGCTGGAAACTGGCGTTATCAGCAAGTTAAACGACGGTGTTAAAATTCTTGCAAGCGGCGCAGTAGAGAAAAAATTAACTGTTAAAGCGCACAAGTTCTCTTCAAGTGCTAAAGAAGCAATTGAAGCAGCTGGCGGATCAGTTGAGGTGATCTAATGTTTCGTACAATCTCCAACTTTATGCGCGTTGCTGAGATAAGACGTAAAATATTATTCACTTTAGCGATGTTAATCGTATTCAGGATTGGCACGTTTATCCCAGTGCCATTTACAAATGGAGACGTACTGAAAGCACAAGATCAATTAAATGCCTTAGGTATCCTAAATACATTTGGCGGTGGCGCCTTGAAAAACTTCTCCATCTTCGCGATGGGAATCATGCCGTATATTACAGCATCCATCATCGTGCAATTATTGCAGATGGATGTTGTTCCTAAATTTTCGGAATGGTCGAAGCAAGGTGAAATGGGCCGTCGTAAACTAACGCAATTCACGCGTTACTTTACAATTGTTCTTGCGTTTATTCAGGGGTTTGGTATGTCAATCGGTTTTAACGGTATGGTAGGTGGGCAATTAATTTTGAATCCTGGTTGGAGCACTTATTTATACATTGCTACGGTACTGACTGCTGGTACTGCATTTTTAATGTGGTTAGGCGAACAGATTACATCTAAAGGTGTAGGTAATGGTATTTCCATCCTTATCTTTGGAGGTATTGCCGCAGCGATCCCAAGTGTTATATCTCAAGTGTATCAACAACAGTTTCAAAATATCGGAGATCAATTGTTCATGAGTATCGTTAAAGTTGCATTGATCTTACTAGCTGTGCTAGCGGTTATTGTTGGTGTTATTTTCATTCAACAGGCTGTTAGAAAGATCCCAATTCAATATGCGAAGCGTGTAACAGGAGGGAATGGGAATCATGCTGGAGCACAAAACACACATTTACCGCTTAAGGTAAATAGTGCGGGTGTTATTCCAGTCATTTTTGCTGTTTCATTCTTAATTACGCCTCCAACTATTGCACAGTTCTTCCCGAATCATGATGTATCGCAGTGGATCATTGCAAACTTTAACTATTCTCACCCAGTGGGAATGATCATATATGTTGCGCTCATTGTAGCCTTCACATATTTCTATGCGTTTGTTCAGGTTAATCCAGAGCAAATGTCAGAGAATCTAAACAAACAAGGTGGATATGTTCCAGGTATTCGTCCGGGTAAGAATACGGAACAATATCTAACAAAAATCTTGTATCGTTTGACCTTTGTAGGATCAATTTTCCTAGCAGCGATTGCAATCTTACCAGTTATCTTTACGAAACTGGGAAATCTTCCTCCATCTGCACAGATTGGTGGAACGAGTATGTTAATCGTTGTCGGCGTTGCTTTAGAAACAATGAAGCAGCTAGAAAGCCAACTGGTAAAACGCCATTACAAAGGGTTTATCAAGCAGTGAGTAAGTGGGAAGAATTGTCTTCCCTACATGCTCATGTACTCTGAGGGGGAACAAGGATGAACTTAATTTTAATGGGGCTTCCTGGTGCTGGTAAAGGTACACAAGCCGAACAGATTGTTGCCAAGTATAACATCCCTCACATTTCAACAGGAGATATGTTCCGTGCAGCTATGAAGGCTGAAACTGAAATGGGTTTACAAGCAAAATCTTTTATTGATAAAGGTGCACTTGTTCCAGATGAAGTTACAATCGGAATCGTTCGTGAACGTTTAAGTCAAGAAGACTGCGTAAGAGGTTTCTTACTAGACGGTTTCCCACGAACTGTTGCACAAGCATCAGCTCTTGAAGAGATTATGAAAGATCTTGGCAAAAAAATCGACTATGTTTTAAACATTAATGTGGATTCAGGGTTGTTATTAAAACGCCTTACAGGCCGTCGCATTTGTAAAGAGTGCGGTGCGACTTACCACTTAGAATTCAATGCGCCAGCAAAAGCTGACGTGTGCGATAAATGTGGTGGCGAATTATATCAACGCTCTGATGACAATGAAGAAACTGTAGCAAATCGTTTAGATGTAAATATTAAGCAAACAAAACCTTTGCTTGATTTCTACGAGGAGCTTGGTTACCTACAAAGCATTAATGGTGAGCAAGATATCAATAAAGTATTTGCTGATATCGATGTTCTCATCGGAGGCTTAGCGTAATGATAATCTGCAAAACTCCTCGCGAGATAGAAATCATGCGAGAAGCTGGCAGGATTGTTGCTTTAACTCATCAAGAGTTGAAACAGCACATTACTCCAGGAATTACAACGAAAGAGCTCGATCAAATAGCGGAAAAGACGATTCAAAAATATGGTGCTACGCCATCTTTTAAAGGATACAACGGATTTCCGGGGAGCATTTGTGCTTCTGTAAATGAAGAGCTTGTACACGGAATTCCAGGGAAGCGCAAGCTCAAAGAGGGCGATATCATCAGTATCGATATTGGTGCGAAATACAATGGGTACCATGGCGATTCTGCATGGACGTATCCAGTTGGAAGCATTTCTGAATCTGTTCAAAAGCTACTTGATGTCACAGAAAAATCGTTGTATCTTGGTCTAGAACAAGTAAAACCAGGCGAAAGATTATCAAATATCTCACATGCGGTTCAAACCCATGCTGAAGAGAATGGGTTCTCGATCGTTAGGGAGTATGTTGGTCACGGAATCGGGCAAGACTTACATGAGGACCCTCAAATCCCGCACTATGGTCCACCAAATAGAGGCCCTAGATTAAAGCCGGGAATGGTCATCTGTGTTGAGCCGATGGTGAATCAAGGAAGACGATATGTAAAAACACTATCTGATGACTGGACAGTGGTAACGGTAGATGGTAAATGGTGTGCCCATTTTGAGCACACGATTGCTCTTACAGAAGCAGGATACGAAATCCTTACCACTTTATAAGTAGCTGGCTCTCCGGGATTTCAGAGCAGTGTAAAATGTTACTGATTTGAAGAAGGGAGAACTATTGAATGGCTAAAGATGATGTAATTGAAGTCGAAGGTACCGTTCTTGAAACGTTGCCAAATGCTATGTTCAAAGTAGAATTAGAGAATGGGCATGTCGTATTGGCTCACGTTTCTGGTAAAATCCGTATGAACTTCATTCGTATTTTACCAGGAGACAAAGTTACGGTAGAATTATCTCCGTACGATTTAAATCGTGGTCGTATTACGTACCGTTTTAAATAATATAGCACTCCGTAATCTTTAAGGAGGTTCGAGACATGAAAGTAAGACCGTCAGTTAAACCAATCTGCGAAAAATGTAAAGTTATTCGTAGACGTGGAAAAGTAATGGTTATTTGTGAAAACCCTAAACATAAACAAAAACAAGGTTAATCAGAAGGAGGTGCATTCAGAATGGCACGTATCGCAGGTGTAGATATTCCTCGAGACAAACGCGTTGTTATTTCTTTAACTTACGTATTCGGCATTGGTCGCACAACTGCTGAAAAAATTCTTACTGAAGCTGGTATTTCTTCAGAAACACGAGTTCGTGATTTAACGGAAGACGAACTAGGACGTATCCGTGATATCATCGATCGTATTAAAGTTGAGGGAGACCTTCGTCGTGAAGTATCTCTTAACATTAAACGTCTAATGGAGATCGGTTCTTACCGTGGTCTTCGTCACCGTCGTGGTTTACCAGTTCGTGGTCAAAACTCTAAAAACAATGCTCGTACACGTAAAGGTCCACGTCGTACAGTAGCAAATAAAAAGAAATAATAAGTAAAGGAGGTTGAACTAACAATGGCACGTAAAACAAACACTCGTAAAAAACGTGTGAAAAAGAATATTGAAGCTGGTATAGCTCATATTCGTTCTACTTTCAACAACACAATCGTAACACTTACAGATACTCATGGTAACGCACTTTCTTGGTCTAGTGCTGGTGCACTTGGTTTCCGTGGATCTCGTAAGTCTACTCCATTCGCTGCGCAAATGGCTGCTGAAGCTGCTGCTAAAGTTGCAATGGAACACGGTTTAAAAACTTTAGAGGTTACTGTTAAAGGTCCTGGTGCTGGTCGTGAAGCTGCAATTCGTGCTCTTCAAGCTGCAGGTCTAGAAGTAACAGCAATTAGAGATGTTACTCCAGTTCCTCATAATGGATGTCGTCCACCAAAACGTCGTCGTGTGTAATTTTTCTGTATAGAATTTTCCCTTTTGTCTATAATGGATATGATGCATTATCGAGAAATTTCGTACAGAAACATCGCTTGTTGTGCACAATCGGGAACTGCCTAAGGGGGACTTTCGGTTAGACAGGGGGTATCCCTTTGTTTAACCGGGGTTTCGACGTTTTGAAGGAGGGTTTAGTTAATGATTGAAATCGAAAAGCCGAAAATCGAAACGGTTGAACTTAACGAAGATGCTAAATATGGTAAATTCGTAATTGAACCGCTTGAGCGTGGATATGGTACTACTTTGGGTAACTCCTTACGTCGTATTCTTTTATCCTCACTCCCTGGTGCCGCTGTTACTGCTATCCAAATCGATGGCGTATTACATGAATTTTCAACAGTTGAGGGCGTAGTAGAAGACGTTACGACGATCATCTTAAACTTGAAAAAGTTAGCTCTTAAAATCTACTCTGAAGAAGAGAAGACGTTGGAAATTGATGTGCAGGGCGAAGGTATTGTCACAGCTGCTGATATTACTCACGATAGTGATGTAGAAATCTTAAATCCAGATTTACACATTGCAACGTTAGCAAAAAATGCGCATTTCCGCATGCGTTTAACTGCAAAGCGTGGCCGTGGGTATACGCCAGCTGATGCAAATAAAAGCGAAGATCAACCAATAGGAGTAATTCCTATTGATTCTATTTATACTCCAGTATCACGTGTGACTTACCAAGTGGAAAAGACACGTGTCGGACAAGTGGCTAATTATGATAAGCTTACGCTTGATGTATGGACGGATGGAAGCATCGGGCCAAAAGAAGCTATCTCTTTAGGTGCCAAAATCTTAACTGAGCATTTAAATATCTTTGTTGGTTTAACTGATGAAGCACAAAATGCTGAGATTATGGTCGAGAAGGAAGAAGATCAAAAAGAGAAAGTTCTTGAGATGACTATCGAGGAACTAGATCTTTCTGTTCGTTCTTATAATTGCCTTAAACGTGCAGGAATTAATACTGTACAAGAGCTTGCGAACAAAACAGAAGAAGATATGATGAAAGTTCGTAACTTAGGACGTAAATCCTTAGAAGAAGTTAAACATAAACTTGAGGAATTAGGTTTAGGTTTACGTAAAGACGACTGAGGATTTAAACCCATCAACAAAGGAGGGAACTACGAATGGCATACAGAAAATTAGGCCGTACAAGTGCGCAACGTAAAGCTATGTTACGTGATTTAGCTACTGATTTAATTATCAACGAGCGCATCCAAACGACAGAAACTCGTGCAAAAGAACTTCGTTCTGTAGTGGAAAAAATGATCACTTTAGGTAAACGCGGAGATCTTCACGCTCGTCGTCAAGCAGCAGCTTTCATTCGCAATGAAGTAGCTAACGCTGAGACTGGTCAAGATGCACTTCAAAAATTATTCGCTGATGTAGCTCCACGCTATGCTGAGCGCCAAGGCGGATACACTCGTATTGCAAAAATTGGTCCACGTCGCGGAGACGCAGCACCAATGGTAATTATCGAGTTAGTATAATGATAATTAAAAGGGCAGGACAGTTCTTTTCAAGAAACTGGTCATGGCCCTTTTTTTTAAATATAAAAATAGGCTAACTCGGCGAAGGAAAGGGTGCCTTGTATTGAAAAAAGAGAAACTTCGGACAGAAAATATATCATTTCAATATCCTGGGGCAGCCACTTATGCATTACAAGATGTTTCATTTTCTTTGTATGAGGGAGAATGGGTATCTGTTATTGGACAAAATGGTTCAGGGAAGTCTACACTTGCAAAATTATTGAATGGTTTGTTTTTGCCGGAAGCAGGGACTATTACAGTAAATGATACAATGGTTTTATCAGAGGAAACGGTGTGGGATGTTCGAAAACAAATTGGTATGGTATTTCAAAATCCAGATAATCAATTTGTTGGAACGACAGTGCAAGACGACGTTGTATTTGGCTTAGAAAATATCGGAATGCCAAGAGAACAGATGGTAGAAAGATTAGAGCAGGCTCTCAAACTTGTCCGTATGGAAGATTTTCTTAATGATGAACCTCATTCGTTATCTGGTGGGCAAAAGCAGCGAGTGGCAATAGCAGGCGTTTTAGCACTTCAGCCATCTATTTTGATATTAGATGAAGCAACGTCAATGCTAGATCCTCAAGGAAGACGTGAAGTAGTAGAAACGGTTAGACAACTTGTTAATCAAAAAGGTATTACCGTGTTATCAATTACGCACGATTTAGAAGAAGCGGCACAATCAGACCGTGTCATTATTTTAAATAAGGGAGAAATATTAGAGGAAGGGACTCCAGAGCAAATTTTCAAGTCCTCTCATATGCTCCAAGAAATTGGATTAGATGTACCATTTTCAGTGAAAATAGCAGAATTATTAAAAAGAAATGAAATTCTCTTGCAAAATACGCATCTTACAATGGAAAGCTTGGTGAACGAACTTTGGAGATTACATTCCAAAAAGTAGAACATCGTTATCAATATAAAACTCCATTTGAAAGACGCGCACTTTATGATGTAGACGTGTCGTTTCCAAGTGGGGGCTATTATGCCATTATCGGTCATACTGGTTCAGGTAAGTCGACGATGATTCAACATTTAAATGGTTTATTGCAGCCGACAAATGGCACAGTTCAAATTGGTGAACATTTCATTTCGGCAGGAAAGAAAGAAAAAAAGCTAAAGCCACTACGTAAAAAGGTAGGGGTTGTCTTTCAATTCCCAGAACATCAGTTGTTTGAAGAGACTGTGGAGAAAGATATTTGTTTCGGCCCTACTAATTTTGGGGTATCTGTAGAAGAAGCGAAGCAAAAGGCAAGAGAGGCAATTGAACTTGTAGGGTTAGAACCAGAACTGTTAACACGTTCACCGTTTGAGCTAAGTGGTGGACAGATGAGGCGTGTTGCGATAGCGGGCGTATTGGCGATGGAACCCGAAGTGCTTGTATTAGATGAACCTACAGCAGGACTAGATCCAAAAGGACAGAATGAACTTATGGAGATGTTTTATAAGCTACATAAGGAAAAAGGTCTTACAGTTATCCTAGTAACACATAATATGGAGGATGCTGCTAAGTATGCCGAGCAGATTGTAGTCATGCATAAAGGAACGGTCTTTTTGCAAGGAAGTGCAGAGGAAGTATTTTCACATGCTGATGAGCTAGAGAAAATTGGCGTGGATCTTCCTATGTCTTTAAAGTATAAACGTGCAATTGAAGAGAAGTTTGGCATTTCAATCCCAAAGGCTACCTTATCTTTAGAGGATCTTACTCATGAAGTTGTGCAGGTGTTACGAAAAGGTGGTCATGAATCATGCAGCAGTTGATTATTGGAAGGTATATTCCAGGGAATTCTCTTATTCATCAACTTGATCCACGTACGAAGCTGCTGATTGTCTTTTTATATGTATTTGTTGTTTTCTTGGCAAATAATGCGATTTCATATGGATTTTTATTTTTATATGCACTCATTGCTTTATTTTTTGCAAAAGTGCCGATTCGTTATGTACTTTCGGGCTTAAAACCAATTCTATGGATTTTTCTTTTTACATTTTTCCTGCATATTTTTACAAATAAAGAAGGGGAAGTACTATTCCAGCTTGGTTGGTTTTCAATACATGAAAAAGGATTAGAGCAAGGGATATACATTTCTATACGATTCTTCGTTATTATTTTAATGACGACATTATTAACGTTAACGACGACACCTATTGAGATTACAGATGGTTTGGAGACGTTATTAAAGCCGTTGAAGCGTATAAAAGTTCCTGTTCATGAAATCGCATTAATGATGTCAATTTCTCTTCGTTTTATTCCGACATTAATGGATGAAACGAGTAAAATAATGAAGGCACAATCGTCACGCGGTATTGATTTCGCAGGAGGACCGATAAAAGATAGGATGAAAGCTATTATCTCACTACTTGTTCCTCTATTTATCAGTGCTTTTAAGCGTGCTGAGGACTTAGCAATTGCTATGGAGGCTCGTGGATATCAAAGTGGCGAAGGACGTACTAAATTTAGGCAACTACGCTGGAAAATAAGCGATACAGTAACGATTATAAGCTTACTTTGTTTAGCTTGTATTTTGGCATGGGTGCGATCGTAATGGAGAATAGAGAAATGGATAGAATAAAGTGTACGGTTGCATATGATGGCATGCATTTTTGTGGTTATCAAATTCAGCCGCAGCATCGTACTGTTCAACAAGAGATTGAAAAAGCTTTGCAGAAATTGCATAAAGGAGAACTTGTTCGTGTTCAGGCATCGGGCAGAACGGATTCTACCGTTCACGCTAAAGGACAAGTTATACACTTTGATACACCGTTGTCTCTTGAAGAGTGGCAATGGAGTAATGCATTAAACACAATGTTGCCAGATGATATTGTTATCAGACAGGTAGAGAAAAAAACAGAAGAATTTCATGCGCGTTACGGTGTTGAGAGAAAAGAATATCGTTATCGTGTGTTATTATCAAAGACTGCGGATGTATTCCGTAGAAATTACGTATATCAATATCCATATCCGCTCGAAATAAACTCTATAAGAAAAGCGATTCCTTATTTTATTGGAACGCATGACTTTACTTCTTTTTGTTCGGCAAAAACTGACAAAAAAGATAAAGTGAGAACAATTTATGAAATTGAGCTAATCGAACAAGACGATGAATTAATTTTTCGTTTTGTAGGTAATGGATTTTTATATAATATGGTCAGAATTATTGTTGGTACGTTACTGAACGTAGGGCAAGGAAAGCTTGATCCAGACAGCATTCCAGAGATTCTAGCGAAACAAAATCGTCAGTTTGCTGGAAAGATGGCTCCTGGTCATGGGCTTTACTTATGGCAGGTAAACTATAACAACTAATCCTGGTGTAACATTTGCTTGACATTAGAAACTCAAAAGTATATCATAACATATGGTATTGTTTCTAAAACCACGATTAGCCCCGGAAGGAAATCGTGTTTAAGATAAACAATAGATTTTTTCTATGGAAAAGATAACGAGGAGGGAAACACATGCGTACGACTTTTATGGCAAAAGCTAACGAAGTTGAGCGTAAATGGTATGTGGTTGATGCTGAAGGTCAAACTTTAGGTCGCCTATCTACAGAAGTAGCATCTATTTTACGCGGTAAAAACAAACCTACATTTACACCACACGTTGACACGGGTGATCATGTAATTATTATTAACGCTGAGAAAATTCATTTAACAGGTAATAAATTAAACGATAAAATTTACTACCGTCACACTAACCACCCAGGTGGACTTAAACAAAGAACAGCTCTAGAAATGCGTACAAACTACCCTGTACAAATGTTAGAGCTTGCAATTAAAGGCATGCTTCCAAAAGGACGCTTAGGCCGTCAAGTTTCTAAGAAACTAAACGTGTATGCTGGAGCAGAGCATCCACACCAAGCACAAAAACCAGAAGTTTACGAACTTCGCGGATAATTAATTAAAGGAGGGCTTACTTTGGCACAGGTTCAATACTATGGCACTGGACGTCGTAAGAGTTCAGTAGCGCGCGTACGCCTAGTTCCAGGCGAAGGACGCGTTATCATTAACGGTCGTGATTTTGAAAACTATATCCCATTTGCTGCATTACGTGAAGTAGTGAAACAACCTCTAGTTGCAACAGAAACTTTAGGTAACTACGATGTACTTGTAAACGTAAATGGTGGTGGATACACTGGTCAAGCTGGTGCTATTCGTCACGGTATTTCTCGCGCTTTATTAAAAGCTGATCCAGAATACCGTCTAACACTAAAACGTGCAGGTCTATTAACTCGTGACGCACGTATGAAAGAGCGTAAAAAATACGGTCTTAAAGGCGCACGTCGTGCACCTCAGTTCTCAAAACGTTAATTTTTGCGAACTACAAACCCCAACCATTTTGGTTGGGGTTTTTTTATGTTTCATTCCTCTTTTGTAATTTTTGTAGTTTGGAATATTTTAGTGCTATCCTCTTGCGTATGCTTCTTCTTTAGAAGTTTAGACTAATACGTATTAGGGAGGTTTATAAGTACTATGAATGTCATTGTCAGCTTACAAGAAAAACAAAAAGAAAAGCAGCTGAAATATGAACGGAAGATGCTGCGAGAATTATCATTAAAAACATTACGTTCAAATATTAGAGATGCCTTTCAGATGCAGGAACTTCATCGTCAGTATGAAGATTACTGTATTGAATTAGGGATAGAATCGTATTTATTAGGAGCGAGATACAGTAAGTTTGGTTATTATGGTGAATCATTTTTTGATGTGAAATATAGAGCCTTAGAAGAAGAGCAACAATTAACGGAAACACTATTTCAATTTTTAACGAGCATGACTATGAGAGAAATTAAGTTACAAGATGAGGAATTACTTTTTGAATCTTGTCAGCAGTTTATTGGCTTATGGTGGCAGGAAGGATATGAAAAAGGTGAAAGAAGATATCGATTAAAGCTTCATTAAGACAAGCATAAACTTTCCTCTTGTCCCATATAAGTAATTAGAGGGACTAGCTGGAGGAGGAAAGGTATGAAGAGAATTCGAATTATCTCTTTTGCACTCGCTGCGGTTGTTTTGTTTTTTTTAGTCAAACAAGAATTTCAAATTACAAAATCGTGGCGAGCGTGGAATTTACCCTTATCAGGGAAAGTGATTGTATTAGATGCTGGGCATGGTGGGCCAGACGGAGGGGCTGTTGGTGGAAAAGATATTATAGAAAAAGATATTACGCTTGAGATTACAAAGAAGGTACAAGATTATTTACAAGAACAAGGTGCACTAGTTATTTTAACGCGTGAGGGAGATTATGATTTAGCTCAGAAAGATACAAAATCATATAGTAGACGTAAAGCAGAGGATTTAAAAAAGCGTGTAGAGATTATTAATAAACCTGATGTAGACTTTTTTGCGAGTATTCATTTAAATGCTTTAACTAGTAGTGGATCGAAAGGCGCACAAACGTTCTATTACCGTTCTTCGATTGAAAATGAACGTGCTGCGAAATTTATACAAGCTGAATTGAGAACGAGTTTAGAGAATACGAATCGTTCTGCTAAAACAATTTCTCATGTGTATTTATTAAAGTATGCGAAAACACCAGGTGCTTTAATTGAAGCTGGCTTTTTATCGAATGTAAACGAAAGGTATATGTTAAATTCGGAGAAATATCAGCAAAAGGTAGCGGCTGCAGTATATCGTGGTATATTACGCTATTTCACGGAAAAAGGAAATCCTCCAGAATAAGGAGGATTTTTTGAGTTTCTCTCGTTAACGAAGTTTTCCGAAAATATGTTATACTGGAAATGTAAACGCATTTATTTAAAAAATAAAGAGAGATAAATTTAATTAACATTACGTTATTTTTCATACAGGGGGCTGGGCTAATCATGGTAACGAAAGAGCAAGTAGTGGAAGCGTTAGAAGGGGTTGTAGATCCGTTTTTACATAAAACGCTAAAAGAAACAGGGGCAATTAAAGAGGTAACAGTTAAGCCTGAGAAGGAACATGTAAGTGTTAAAATTGCAATCGTAAAAACCGGTACAGCGGAACAAATGCAATTGCAATCTGGAATTGTAAAGTTAGTAAAAGAATTAGGAGCAGCAACAGTAGGGCTTCGCTTTGCAGAATTTACAGAAGAGGAATTAGCTCAGTTTGCACCGGAACAAGAAGAAGAGCAAATTGAATCTTTATTGTCACCAAATTCAAAAACGACATTTTTAGCAGTGGCGAGTGGAAAAGGTGGGGTAGGGAAATCAACAGTTTCTGTTAACCTTGCTATTGCTTTAGCTCGTCTAGGGAAAAAGGTCGGTATCATTGATGCCGATATTTACGGTTTTAGCGTACCGGATATGATGGGGATAGAAAAACGTCCTGTTGTAAGAGGGGATAAAATTATTCCAGTTGAGCGTCTAGGTGTAAAGGTAATCTCAATGGGATTCTTTGTAGAAGATAATGCACCGGTTATTTGGAGAGGGCCTATGCTTGGGAAAATGTTAAATCACTTCTTCACAGAAGTAGAATGGGGCGATTTAGACTATTTAGTTTTAGATTTACCACCGGGTACAGGTGATGTTGCGCTAGACTTACATTCGATGTTGCCGGCTTGTAAAGAGATTATTGTAACAACGCCACATCCAACAGCGGCATTTGTAGCAGCGCGTGCTGGAGCCATGGCTTTACGTACAGAACATAGTATTCTTGGTGTTGTTGAAAATATGGCGTATTTTGAAAGTAAAACAACTGGTGAAAAGGAATATGTGTTCGGAAGGGGTGGAGGAGATAAATTAGCCACAGAACTTCAAACAGAAGTACTTGGCCGAATCCCACTTCAACAACCTGATTGGAATAAAGAAGACTTTGCACCATCAGTATATGAAGATACACATACGACAGGTCTTATTTATCGCACGATAGCTGAGACTGTAATTGATAAAATAGCTGTCGCGCAAAAATAAAATAATAATGAGTGGACGATACATATATTGTCCACTCATTATTATCGTTATAATTTTTACTACTGTTCTTTTTTACCGTCTTGGGAACCACCTTCCCCGCCTGCTTCTTTTTTATCAGATCCACTTTTTTCGGCCTTTTGTACACCTTTACTAATAATATCAATCATCTTAGCTTGGAAGAGTGGGCTTTCAGCGGTTTCGGTTAGTACTTGTTGTAAATATTGACGGTATTCTTTGCTCTTCATCGTTTGTAACATCATTTTTTCTACTTCAGGGTTTTTCATAATTTCTATAACGCCTGCTTGGTATTCAGGGTCTTTTAGTAATGTTTTCATTAAGGTTGTTTGTTCTTTCCCCATACTTTTAGCGAATTTCGATGAGAACTCAGGGTCTTTAAAGAGCTTTTCCCAGAATTGTTGCCCTTTGTCGGATACCATTGCATCTTCAATCGTTTTCTTTACTACTGTTTCATCTAGTATGAGTGCTTGTTTCATTTTTTCATCAGTTAACACATCTTGAATGGCTTTCTTACCTTGATCGGTTTTTAAAATATCAACAATCATTTTCTTCGTTTGATCGTAATCAAGTTCGGACTTTGCTTCTTTTCCTTGTGCACATGCTACAAGTGCGAAGAATAGAAAAGAAGAAGTCAAAACGAGCAGCATCCGTTTCATAAGTTGGAACTCCTTTCAGCACAGTTCTCTCTTTTTAATATAAATATCTTTAGGGAATTTATACATGAACATGGCTAGCTTTTTGAAATTGTCATTGATACAATTTAATTAGAAATATAAGATAATGGGGGATGTGTTGTGAATAGCCGCAAGTGGGTACGACTATTTTTTACGACGTTGTTTCTTGGTGGGATTAGCACGGTCATTATTGGGTTTGTTTTAGAGTGGGACAAGTACGCTAAATTTTTTCAAAATTTCGACGGAAAAGAAATTCTAGCAGTTTCCTTTTGGTTGATGGGTGTAGGATTTATTTTTAGTGTTATAAGTCAAATGGGATTCTTTGCTTATTTAACAATCCATCGTTTTGGGTTAGGTATGTTCCGTTCACCTTCTTTATGGAATGCAGTCCAGCTCTTCTTTATTGCATTCGTTTTGTTTGATTTCGTGTATTTAAGATCTGTATTGATTGCAAATGGGGAAGTTTCATTAGGGAATAACATACTTGTTGCTGGTGTGTTATTTATGTTCGGGGCCATTGTTGCTTACATAAAAAGTAAGGAAACAAATAAAAAGGCATTTGTGCCCGCTTTGTTCTTTATGGTTGTTGTAACAATTCTTGAGTGGGTACCAGCTCTTCGAATTAATGATACAGACTGGTTATATTTAATGGTGATCCCACTTTTATTATGTAATGCATATCAGTTACTTATATTACATCGTTTAATTGGAAAGAGGAGTAAGTCGGCCTAATATAAGAGAGTTTGTACGAATGAAAAAAGCTCTATTACCTGAATGAAAGGTAGTAGAGCTTTTTATGTGTGAAAGTACAATGGAAAAGAATTACTGTACATCTTTACTTTTCGTACTTGTGTTGGAAATAAGTTGTGATACGGATATTTGCTCATATCCGTCACTCTTTAATTTTTGTAGAAGCAGCGGTAAAGCTTTATTTGTTTGAAGAGCAGAATCGGATGCATGTAATAAGACGATATCTCCACCTTTTAAATTATTAGAGACGGTGGAAACGATATTGTTTACACCAGGGTTTTTCCAATCGTTTGAGTTATTACTCCAATGAACGACAGTGTATCCGAGTGATTCTGCTATTTTTAGTGTTGCTTTGTTAAAGTCTCCACTAGGTGGACGCAATAGCTTGACTTGTTTCACACCGAGTTTTGTAAAAGCATCTTGCGCTCGTAAAAGATCTCTTCGTATTTCATTTGTCTCTAAAGAAGTGTAGGACGTGTAATTATAACCCATACTACCGATTTCATGTCCATCTTTTATGATGCGTTCAACAACATCAGGGTGTCTTTCTGCCCATGCAGCAGAAAGGAAGAAGGTTGCATTCTTAATATCTCTTTCTTTAAGTGTATCAAGGATTGGAATTGCTTTTTTGTCTCCCCAACTAATATCAAACGTGAATGCAACTTGTTTTTTAGAGATGTCTCCTTTGTAAATAACTTTAGGTCCTGTAGCAGTTGAAAAAGCAGATTCATGTGAATATGTTTTTAAAAAGAGAAGCCATGCTGTAAATAAGGAAAGTATCACTATTAAGCTAATGTGTTTAAAAGCTCGTTTACTCGTAATAAAAAAGAAAAACATAATATTACGCCCCTTTGTCCAATCCTTTTCAGTTACATATATGCTTTAAATATTAAAAAGAGAACAAAGGATTAATATCGTACGCAGTGGATATAATGAATGATAGGATTTTGATAAGTGAAAATGAGCGAAACGTTTATTGCTTTGTAGGAAATGATTGAGGTGATGATTTGCTTGGGTTTATGTTAACGAAAGAAGAGAAAAAAGAAATGGAATACATATTGAAGAGAGAGTTAGAAGAACTTTTATTTGATTTTGAAGATGAACGTATTCATGACGTTGTAAAAAAGGCGATGGAAGAAAGATATAAAATCATTTTTTGTTTGTTTCGAAGAGTTGCTAATGCAGAAGAATGTATGCGTTATGTAAGGAGAAGAACTTTTTATTAAAAAGTGTTGACGTTAATGACTGTTATATGATAAATTAATAAACGTCGCTGATGCAGAAACGCAGAAAACGACAAAAAAGAAATTAAAAAACTTAGTTGACATTGAAAAATGAAGATGTTAACATAAGGAAGTCGCAAATGAGCGACCAAGTAGTTCTTTGAAAACTGAACGAAACAAACAACGTGAAACGTCAATTTTTATTTTT